>JAYTOZ010000408.1:0-1918 GCA_043747515.1 Frankiales bacterium
GCGACGGCGCAGGCGCGGGTGGACAGCCTGCAACAGCTGGCGTGGGATACGACTGGCAAACTCGTGGCTGGTACCCGCCGCTGGGAGGCCGATCAGTCGCGGCTGCGGCGACTGCAGCTGGCGTCCCGGGCCAGCCGCCGGCAGGTCCGGCAGGCCGGGCTGCAGGTCGCGGCCGGGCAGCGTCAGGTCGACGGGTTGAGCCGGCAGCTGTACGAGCAGCCGTTGCCCTCGCAGCTGCAGGTCGCGCTGACGCAGCGGCCCGAGCAGGTGCTGTCGGCCCTGCAGGCGCAGAGCGGGCTCAATGTCGTCGCCGGCACGCAGAGCGACATCGTCGCGCGGGCCATGTCGGCCAGGCACCGGCTCCGGACCGACGAGGCGTGGGCGGAGCAGCTCGTCGTCGAGGCCGCCGCTCTCACCAGGGCGTCGTCGCGCCGGCTCGGGCAGCTCAAGGCACTCGCGGCCGGCACCGCGATCCAACTCACGGCGGCGCAGGACGCCTTGGAGTTGGCGCGGGCGGCCGAGGCGGCGCGACAGGCCCGGCTCGCTGCGGCCAGAGTGCAGGCCCGTGCGGCGCGAGATGCCCTCCAGCAGGCCCGACATGCCGCGACGATCCGACAGGGCCGGCTGCGGGTGGCCAGCAGTCCGATGTCGCGCAGCCGGTTCGTCGCGCCGGTGGGCGCGGTCTGCACCGGTGGCTCGACGGCCGGACAGGCCAACGGCAACCTCGACCCGGCGGCGCTGTGCCCGCTCTGGCAGGCGCCGGGCCAGCGGTTACGCGCCGACGCTGCCGCTGCGTTCAACCGGCTCAGCGAAGACCACGCGGCGACGGTCGGCGGCCCGCTGTGCGTCACCGACTCCTACCGGTCCTACAGCGAGCAGGTCGCCGTCTACCAGAGCCGACCCGGCCTCGCCGCCGTGCCCGGCACCAGTGAGCACGGCTGGGGTAAGGCCACCGACCTCTGTGGCGGCATCGAGGAGGCTGGCACTGCCGCCTCCCGGTGGATGCAGGCCAACGCGGGCCGGTTCAACTTCTTTCACCCGTCCTGGGCCGAGCCCAGCGGCTCCAAGCCGGAGCCCTGGCACTGGGAGTTCAACGGGTAGCGGGCTCCTATGGCGTGTAGACCCGCAGGAACGCCATCGTGGCGTAGGCGCCGAGCAACCCGGGCGCGACGGCCAGCAGCAGCTTGGAGCGCAGCCGGCCCCCGCTGACCATGGCGGCGGCGAGCACCAGGGGCACCGCGCCGAACAGATACCGCTCGAACGACGACAGTTCCTGCGCGGTGAACGCGAGTACCAGGGTCGCGGCCGCGAAGGCCGTGTAGGACACCGGGAGGCGGCGTGCCACGACGACGAGCAGCGCCAACCCCACTGGCACCCAGGGCAGGTGCGGCGTCGTGTGCGCGAGATGTCCTGGCAGCACGGTCAGTGCGCGGCCGATCTGGCGATGGGTGTCGACGAACAGGCCGCCGCGTAGGGTGGATCCGGTCTGGATGCTGAAGGGCCGTCGCCAGTTGCCCCCGTGCAGCTCGTTCCACAGCAGATAGCTCGAGAGCCCAGCGACCGGTGCCAGGACGGCCGCCCCCCGGCCCAGCAGCTGTCCCATGCCGGCGAGGCGAAGGCCACGCAGCCCCTCGATCGCTGCCGGAAGGGCGAGCAGGACCCCGGTCGGGCGGGACGTCCCGGCCAGCAGCCCGAGCCCGGCTGCGACGCCCCACCGCCTCGACCGGATCGCCAGGAACACCAGCGTGACCAGCACGCCGTAGACCGCCTCGGTGTAGCCCATGACGAGGACGAAGCCGGCCGGTGCGAGCGCCGCGATCCACAGGGTCCGGCGGGCCGCTGCCTCGCTGAGCCCCTCGGCGAGGGCGAGCCGGTGCAGCGCCGCGGCGTACACGAGGGCGCCGAGGTTGGCCAGCAG
>JAYTOZ010000409.1:0-2896 GCA_043747515.1 Frankiales bacterium
CCGGCGAGGGCGAGGGTGACCCGGCCAAACGTCGTCGGCGCCGGGGCGGACGTGGCCGCGGTTCGGGCCCCGGGCCGACCACCGAGGCGTAGGGCCGGCAGGGCAGTTCGGCCGGCGGCGCCAGTTCGGGCGGCGCCAGTTCGGGCGGCGCGAGTTCGGCCAGCAGTGCCGGCAGCCGCCACTTCCCCGCCGTACGACGAGCACGAAGGCCTCCAACCGTTCGAAAAAGGGCCGCGACCATGGCGGAAGTGGCGTTCGGACCGTCGCGGCGGACCTGGCAGGTCGGCGAATGGGCTCAAGGTGTGCCCGGGCGTACGCCGAAGGGGGTGCATGAGCTTTCCATGGTGATGCGGACGATCGCGGGCGTCATGACGGGCGAGGACACCGAGGACCTGCGGGCCTGGCTACGGACGCTGCCTGGTGCGCCGCACGTGCACGAGACGGTGGTGCTCGCCTGCGGGAGGCACGGCGATGATCGGCCGGGATGGATGTACGTCGAGGCCGACGCGGCGCTCGGTCTGGCCCGCCGGCGTTGCCTGTCGTGCGCCGATGTGGTCGGGCTGCTCGACTCGGATGCGCGCTGGAACCACCCGCCGATGTGGGCCTGCCTGGGTTGCGGGCAGTCCATCGCCGAGGTGGCGGTCGGCCTGCATGTCCCGGACGGTGCGCCAGTCAGCTGGCTCGTGGTCGGTGCGCGCTGCGTCGCCTGCGGGCGGCTGGCCGGGCTGACCGATCTGGTCGTCCCCGACCTGCCGCTGGACGAGCTGCTCGCCACGCTCTGAGAGGAGCATGTGGGCGTGCGCCTGGTGCTGCTCGCCGACACCCACGTGCCCAGGCGTGCCCGCGACCTGCCGGCGCAGGTCTGGGACGAGGTCGACAGCGCGGACCTCGTCATCCACGCCGGCGACTGGGTCGACGTTGCGCTGCTCGACGCGCTGTCGGCCCGGGCGAGCAACCTGCTGGCCTGCTGGGGCAACAACGATGGCGCGGACCTGCGCGCCCGGCTACCCGAGGTCGGCCGCGCCGAGGTGGGCGGCGTCCGGCTGGCGGTCGTGCACGAAACCGGTGGCTCGGCCGGTCGCGAGCGACGCGCCGAGCTTGCCCATCCCGGCGTCGACGTGCTGGTCTTTGGCCATTCACACATCCCGTGGGACACCATGACCCCCGGCGGCCTGCGTCTGCTCAACCCCGGCTCGCCGACCGACCGGCGCCGCCAGCCGTCCTGCACCTACCTGACGGCCGTCGCGGCACAGGGCGGGCTGCGGGACGTCGTGCTGCACCACCTGCCGGCCCGGACCTGACCGAGCCGCCTACCCTGCGGCGGCATGACCGCGCCCTCGCTCCTGCCGCTGCCCGCCGGCGTCGCCCGCCACCGGCTCGACGTACGCGGTGGGCCGCTCGCGATCCTCGACGCCCGGCCCGACGGGACCCCGCACGGGACGGTGCTGATGGTGCCGGGCTTCACCGGCAGCAAGGAGGACTTCCGGTTCCTGCTCGCACCGCTTGCCGCGCAGGGCTGGCGGGTCGTCGCGATCGACCAGCGCGGCCAGTACGAATCACCTGGACCGCAGGACGAGGCGGCGTACGGCGTCGACGCGCTCGGTATGGACGTGCTCGCGCTGGTCGAGGCGCTCGGGGATGGACCCGTACACCTGCTCGGGCACAGCTTCGGCGGGCTGGTGGTGCGCGCCGCCGCCCTGCAGGAGCCCCAGGCGGTGCTCGACCTGGTGCTGATGAGCTCGGGCCCGGCGGGTCTCACCGGCCCGCGTACCGCGGCGATGGGCATGCTCCGACCGGTCCTGGAACAGGGCGGCCTGCCGGCGGTGGTCGCGGCGGTCGACGCGATCGCTGCGACCGACCCGAGGCACCTGTTGGTCAGCGAGGACCTGCGCGAGTTCCTGCGGGCCCGGATGCTCGCCGGCAGCGCCGCGGCGATGCTCGGGATGGGTGACGCTCTGCTCGGTGAACCCGACCGGGTCGAGGAGCTCGCCGCCCTCGGGCTGCCGATGCTGGTGCTGCACGGGGAGTACGACGACGCCTGGCTACCGCAGCTGCAGGCCCAGATGGCGCGCCGGCTGGGCGCCGACCATCACGTGGTCGCCGCCGCCCTGCACTCCCCCGCCGTCGAGCAGCCCGAGGCCACCCTGGCGGCGCTGCTGGGGTTCTGGGAGCGATCAGCCGGCTGAGGAGCTCTGGGCCACCTCGAAGGCCCAGATGCTCGAGCCGGTGGCCGCCGGCCGGGCCCCGTCGGGCCGGCTGGTCGATGCGGCGTGGCCGTCGGCGAACCGCTGGCCGTCGCGCCAGGTGACGAAGTCGGCCTTGCTGGTCCAGCGGGTGTAGACGAGGTAGTCGCTGGTGCCCTCCACCGGCCGGAGCAACTCGAAGTGCTCGAAGCCCGGTGCGGTCTCGACCGCGCCCTGGCGCGCGGCGAAGCGCTCCTCGAGCGTGGCAGCCGCTCCCTCGGGGACGGTCAGGACGTTGATCGCGACGTAGGCCATGGCTCCATCCTGCCGGGATCAGCCTGCCGTGGCACGCTTTGTGCAATGAGCGAGCAACTGCAGCTGCCCCCGGACCCGGGCCTGTTCGGCCCCGACAGCGTCACCTGGCAGGTCCATGGCGACCCCTCGATGGCGCTCGCCGGCCTGCGCGCGCTGCTGCTGCAGGCGGTGCACCCGCTCGCGATGGCCGGCGTCGCCCAGCACAGCGACTTCCGCACCGACCCGTGGGGCCGGCTGTTCCGGACCGCTGAGTACGTCGGGGTCACGACGTACGGCACGACGGCCGAGGCGACGCGGGCCGGGGCGAAGGTGCGCGGGATCCACGGCAAGCTCGCCGGTATCGAACCCGAGAGCGGCCACGCCTACCGGGTCAACGACCCGGACCTGCTGCGCTGGGT
>JAYTOZ010000410.1:0-2202 GCA_043747515.1 Frankiales bacterium
AGGGCGGTGCTGACGAGCAGGCCGAGCAGCGGCGGGTCGAGGCGCCACCAGGGCACGAGCCCGGCCAGGAACGACGCGGCCGGCAGGGCGGTCCCCACCAGCGCCACCCCCCTCCTCCCGCCGATCATGGACCTCGTGCTGCCCGGCTGAGCGTGCGAGGACCGCAACAACCCCATGATCGGCAGGGAGGTGGCGGCGAGCAGCAGCAGCAGCGACCCGAGGGTGAGCAGGTAGAACGGGACGGTGGCGGCCTGTTGCGCCACGGCCCGGCGGTCGAGATCGACGAGGCCGGCGAGGTCGAGGGCGCGATCGGACCGCCGCCATGGCTGCCCCGTCATCACCGCCGGCTGCGGCAGCCCCAGCAGCGACAGGACCGTCGGCGCGACATCGATGAGCTGGACGTAGGACGACCGGTCGGTGCTCGCCGAGCGCAGTGCACCACGCGGGTACGCCGGGCCGGTGGCGAGCGCGAGGTGCAGGTGCGCCACCCGGTCGCCCGGGGCCTCCGAGACGCCCAGGACGAGCAGGGTCGAGCCGGCCGGTCGGGTGCGGTCGGCGCTGGCGACCACTGCGTCGACGGCCGCAGCGGCGTCGATGCGAAGGCTGCCACCCACGTCGGGGGCCTGCAGCAGCTGGACCGGGCAGTTGCCGGCGGCGTTCGGGCCGCCGACGGCCAGGCCCGCGAGTCGTCCATTGACGCTCACGCACACTCCGGCAGCAGTCAGCACGCCACCCAGCGCGGCGATCTGGGCCCGCTCCCGGCTGGCGCGGTTGCGACCGATGAGCTCGCGGTCGGCCACCGGGGTTGCGCCGCAAGCGGCCCCGTAGGCCGTGGCGCGGGCACCGGCGCCAAGGGTCAGGAAGCCGTCGGCAGGGCAGCTCACCGCCGGGCCGGCCTTGACCGACAGCGCGCCGACGGCCGCCGTGCGGGTCAGCCGCTGCAACGCCGGGGTGGCCGCGCCGACGTCGGACCAGCGCAGGCCCGGCGCCGCCACGATGATCACCTGTTGGGGACGCACCGACGCCTGCGCGGGGACCGCCGTAGCGAGCCAGGCGACAGCAAGGGTGAGCGTGAGCCCGGACCACCTCACCCGAGCAGCTCGGCGTAGACGGCAGCGACCTGCCGGACGGTGGCTGCCTCGTCCGGCCAGCGCGCGGCGACCAGCCGGCCCCGGGCGACGAGGGCGGCTGCCTCGACCGGGTCGTCCAGCAACCGCCGGACCGCCCGGGCCAGGGCCGCCGGGTCACCTGGTGGCACCAGCACCGCGCCGTCCCCGAGCAGGGCGGGCAGACCGCCGACGGAGCTGGCGATCAGCGGCCGCCCGGCGAGCAGCACCTGCTGCGCGGTGAGCGAGCGGGCCTCCCAGATGCTGGGCAGCACGACCACGTCGGCGGCCGCGAGCAGGTCGGCCACGTCGTCACGATGCCCGAGCCAGCGGACCGCCGGACCGGCCGTCTGCAGGGCGGCACGCAAGGGGCCGTCACCGGCGACTGCCACGACGACCTCTCCCATCAGCGGCTGCGCGGCCAGCAGGACGTCGTAGCCCTTCTGTGGGTGCAGCCGGCCGACGGCGAGCACCAGCGGGTGGCCCAAGCCCGGGTCACCGCCGGTCGGGGTCAGCACCGGGGCCGCGACCGGCCCGGGGCGGACGTCCCGGCCACCCAAGCCCAGCGCCGTCGCCAGCAGGTCCGCCGAGGCCGCGAGCGTGACGTCCGCCCGCCGGGCGACCAGCCGCTGGAGGGCGCCGCCGACCCGGCCGCTGACGGCGTTGTGCCAGGTGACGACCAGCGGGTGCACGCCGGCCAGCGCGGCGAGCGCACCGGCTCGGAGCCCGTGCGCATGCACGATGTCGACCTGCCGGGCCAGGCCACGGAGCCGGCGGATCGCCCGGGCGTCGCGGACCGGGTGCGGTGAGGCGCCGACCTCCAGCGCGACCCAGTCGGGGAAGCCGAACACCTGCTGCGTCAAGGCTGGCCCGGCGACGGTGACCCGGCCCGGCAGGCCGGTGGCCAGCGAGCGGACATGCTGGCCCACCCCACCGGTCGAGGTGCCGAGCACGAGCAGCACCCGCGGGCCGTCAGCCACGCGACAGCGCCCGCAGGCCGGCCGGGTCGAGCGCCCGGACACCGGCGAGGTAGGCGGCGCCGGCGACCAGGGCGACCGCGGCGCCGACGACCGCGCTGCCGACAACCGACCGGCCG
>JAYTOZ010000411.1:0-2975 GCA_043747515.1 Frankiales bacterium
TGGGGTGTCCTCCAAGGACGTAGAAGTGAGCCGCGCAGTGGCGTGACGTACGACCCCTGCGCGGCTCCTCCGAAAAGGAACCGGCCGAGGCAGCTGGGCTGACCCGGATAGGCCGGGTCCCCTGGCTTTGCGACCCCGCCTCGCGGCGGGTGTGCCGTTGCTCGTGCCGTGCGGCTCGATGACAAGGAAGATGTCGGTGCGAAGCCTCCCCGGCTTGAGCACTTCTGGACGAACTGAAGGGGCGATCACCCTTTCGGGTGACCGCCCCTTCAGTTGGCGTCAAACTGCTGCTGGCTACTTGATGAGGTCGAAGATCTTGAAGATCGGCATGTAGAGCGCCACGATCATGGAGCCGACGATGGCACCAAGAAAAGCGATCATGAGCGGCTCGATCAGCGCCGTCAGCGCCTCTGTCGTCGCCTCGACCTCCTGATCGTAGAACTCCGCGATCTTCATCAGCATGGTGTCGAGCGCTCCGGTGTCCTCACCGACGGCCATCATCTGCACGACCATGGGCGGGAAGACCGGATGCTCGGTCAGCGGACTGGCTAGGGCTTCACCCGTGCGGACGCTCTCCTGCACGGCTCTGGTGGCCCGCTCCAGTACGACGTTGCCGGTCGTCTCCGCGACGATGTCGAGGCTCTGCAGGATGGGCACGCCGGACTTCATCATCGTGCCGAGGTTGCGAGCGAAACGGGTGAGCGCGATCTTGCGGAACAGCTCGCCGAACACCGGGAGCTTGAGTTTGAGCGGGTCAACGATATTGCGCACCTGTGGGGTCCGTTTGATCCGCTTCCAAACCTGCAGTCCAACGATGATCATGATGACGATCGGTATCGCCATGATCTTGAGCAGGGACGACATCGTCACCAGGATCTGGGTGGGCAGCGGCAACGTCCCGCCAAGGGTCTTGAACAGCCCGGCAAACGTCGGGACGATGAACAGCAGCATCCCGATGACTGCCAGCAGCGCAATGCAGAGCACGACGACCGGGTAGGTCATCGCCGACTTCACCTTGCCGCGCAGCTTCGTCTCGGCCTCGTAGTTCGAGGCGATCTGCAGCATCACGGTGTCGAGGAACCCCCCGACCTCGCCGGCCCGGCACATGTTCACCATCAGCGGTGGAAAGACCTCGGGGAACTTCGCCATCGCCGTCGACAGCGAGTTGCCGGTCTCGATCTCGTTGCGGACCTCACCGATGACGCGAGCGAGCTCCTTGTTCTCGGTCTGCTCGGTCAGGATGTTCAGGGCCCGCAGCAGCGACAGCCCGCTGTTGACCATCGTGGCGAACTGGCGGGAGAACACCGCCAGGTCTTTCAACTTGACCTTGGTCGTGCCGAAGCCCGGGATCTTGAGTTCCTTGCCCATGCCCGCGTTGGTCTGCGAGATGCTCAGCGGGGCGTAGCCCATCGACTTGAGCTTGCTGGCCACCTGGGCCGGCGTCTCAGCGTCGAGTTTGCCGCTCTTGAGCGCCCCGGTCTTGTCCCGGACCTTGTACTCGTACGTCGCAGTAGCCATGTGTCAGCGCCCTCTCACGCTCGGCCGGAAAGCCGCTGGAAGTCCTCGACGTGGTGGCACTTCTCGAGCGCCTGGTCGTAGGAGACCTTGCCCTTCTTGACCAGCTCGGCGAGGTGCTGGTCCATCGTCGCCATGCCGTGCTTGGCCCCGGCCTGCATGGCCGAGTAGATCTGGTGGGTCTTGCCTTCACGGATCAGGTTGCGGATGGCCGGCGTCGCGACGAGGACCTCGGTGGCGACGACGCGGCCCTTGCCGTCGACGGTCTTGAGGAGCTGCTGGCAGACGACCCCCTGCAACGCGCCGGCGAGCTGCACCCGCACCTGCTGCTGTTGAGAGGGTGGGAAGACGTCGATGACCCGGTCAATGGTCTGCGCGGCATCCTGGGTGTGCAGGGTTGCAAAGACGAGGTGGCCCGTCTCGGCCGCGGTGAGGGCAACCCCGATCGTCTCGAGGTCACGCATCTCACCGACCAGGATGATGTCGGGGTCCTGGCGTAGCACGTGCTTCAGCGCGTTCTGGAAATTGTGCGTGTCCTCCCCCACCTCGCGCTGGTTGACCAGGCAGCTCTGGTGGGAGTGCAGGAACTCGATCGGGTCTTCGACGGTCATGATGTGGTCGCGACGCTGGCGGTTGGCGAGGTCCACGATGGAGGCAAGCGTCGTCGACTTGCCGGAACCGGTCGGGCCGGTCACGAGCACGAACCCACGGGGCAACATCGCGAAGTTGGCGACCGTCGGTGGGACACCAAGGTCCTCGAGCCGCTTGATGTCGTAGGGAATCAGCCGGAACGCCGAACCGACAGCATCGCGCTGGCGGTACATATTTACCCGGAAGCGGGCGCGACCCGGCAGGCTGTAGGCGAAGTCGAGCTCCAACACCTCCTCGAACTTCTCCCGTTGCTTCTGCGTCAAGATTGCGTAGAGGGTCTTCTGGACCGTCTGCGGCGTCATGACCGGGTAGTCCTCGAGCGGCGTCAGGTGACCGTGCAGCCGGATCGTCGGATGCGCACCGACCGTGAGGTGCAGGTCTGAGGACCCTGACTCGAGGACATGGGCGAGGAGGTTGGCAAGGAAGTTGCTGTCCTCGGTGGTGTCCTCCGCGCCGAGCCGGACCGCGCCGGCTTCCTCGCGAACAGGCTGCGACGGCGGTTCGGCTTGGGATGGGATCTTGGGTGGCGCCAACGTCGGCGCTTCGGCAATCGAGACCGGTGCCGGGCTGACAGCGACCACCGGCTGCGACGGTGCGTCGAGCAGGAAGGGCTCGCTCGGCATCAACGGGGCGGCGGTCGGTGCGGGCGAGGTGAGCGCAACCGGAGCACGCATCGGCGATGTCACCAGCGGGACATCGATCGGCGTCAGGAGGACCGTCGGGACTGCCGCTGCTGGCACGTCCAGGAGGGGCGCCAGGGGCGGCGAGGGTGCGACCGGCGCGGCCGCGACCGGCCACGCAGCGACCGG
>JAYTOZ010000412.1:0-4918 GCA_043747515.1 Frankiales bacterium
TCCACGACTCGAGGCGAAGGCCGGCTCTTTGTGATCATCGACGGCCATGTCGACCAGACATGCCGCGACCGGGTAGGTCGCGCGCTGTCGACGTCGGCGCGGGGGACCACGACCTGGCCATTGACGCCAAGTGATCACGGGTCACCGGCACCGCCCGCTAGGCGGGGCCGAACCAGCCGGCGACATCGGCGAGCAGTGCCACCGAGCCACCGCTGTTGCGCAGCCGCACGCCGCCGGTGCCGAGCCGCAGGATGGCCAGGTCGGCGTCGGTCTGGCCGCCGACCAGGTTGAGGCTGGACACCGTCGGCACGAAGGTGGCCGGCGCCGGGTAGGCGCGGACGTCGGTCGCTGAGGCAGCCGCCACGCCGGTCAGGTTGAGCACGGCGGCGGTCGCGGCGGCCGGGACGCCGGCGATCACGTCGGCCGTGGCCGTGTCACGCACCCTGACGTCGACGCTCTGGCCGGCGCCGAGCCGGGTCGGGCCGGCGGTGCCCAGCTTGAAGCGGGTGTCGAGCACCCGGGTCGGCTTGGTCGGCCGGAACAGCGAGCCCGAGGTGCCCGTGCCGTACCAGCCGTGGAGGTCGGCCAGCAAGGTCACCGAGCTACTCGCGTTGCGCAGGCGCACCCGGCCGCCGTCCCCGATCTTGACGATCACCAGGTTCGGGGCGTTCCGGCCGGCGGTGACGTTGATGTTGGAGACGTTCGGAAACGAGTTGTCGGTCGGGGTCGGATAGACCCGCACGTCGGTGCCGCCGGTCGGGAAGGCCGCGGTGACCCCGAGGACCACGGCCTGGGCGCTGCCGTCTCCCGGCACGCCACTGACGCCGCTGACAGTCAGGTCGACGAACTGGCCGGGACCGATCTTGGTCTGGGTGCCGGTGTCCAAGACCCGGCTGGGTGTGACCGGGTGGAAGTCGGTGGCGGCGCCGGGGGCGTAGAAGCCGGCGAGATCGACCAGCACGTTGGTGCTCCCGGCGGCGTTGCGCAGGCGCACCATCCCGGCCCGGCCGACCGGCACGGTGACCAGGTTGGCTCGGGTCTGGCTGCCCGAGACGTTGAGGTTGGACACGTCGGGCACCGGTGCGCCGACCGCCCGGGGGGTCGGGTAGACCCGCAGGTCGGTCGTCGCGCTGGCGCCCTCTGAGGTCACGTTGAGCACGACCGCGGTCGCGTCGGACGGCACGCCGGACAATCGCGTCTCGACGTTGAGGTCGGTGCTGCCGACGCCCAGGCGGACCGGCTGGTGGCCGGCCTGCCCGGTGCCGTCCCTGGTGTCCAGGATGCGCACCGGCTGCACCGGGGTGTAGCGGGACCCGGGCAGGCCCGGGGTCTGCCAGCCCATGTCCTGGAACATCCCCAGCATGACGTTGCCCGGGTCGCGGACCGCTTCGCCCGGCTCGGCGAACGGTGTCATCAGCGAGTCCGGGTCGCCGCTGGGATAGCTGACGTCGGACAGGTGGCTGTAGCTGCTGCCGTCCTGCCAGCCGCTCGGGGCATAGAGCCGGGGCTCACGGCCGCGGTCGGCAGCAGCGCCGTGGACGCCGATCCAGTACAGGTTGTTGCCGGTGACCGCGTCGCGCATGGCCGCGCTGCCCCGTGGGCGGTCGAGCACCGCCGCGCCGTCACCGGTTTCGGTCAGCCGGTCGTAGATGAACGGATAGGGCGTGGGGGAGCCGGGGTCGTAGGTGCCGACCTGCGTGGCTGGATCGACCTTGACAGCGCCGATGAAGCCCAGTCCATGGCCGAGTTCGTGCAGCACGACGGACTCGAAGTCGTACTGCGTCGGCGGGACGGTCGCCGGGTCTGTGCCGTAGGAAAACTCCGTCGGGTCGTTACTGAACACCGCGTTGATGTCCGCGCCGGTCGAGGTCGCGGTCGGCGGGTCGAGGTCAACCGGCTTGCCGGCCTGCCGGCTCGCGATCGCGTTGGCCAGGGCGTCCGGGTAGGCGGTGCTGGCCGGGGAGTAGACCCCGCCGTCGTTGACGGCGAACCCGGCCGGACCGGCCCCACCGAGCTGGCCGGCGGGGAGCATCTTGAGCGACGCGTTCACGATGATCGTCGCCTTGGAGGTCACGTTGAGCGACCACAGGTCGACCGCCCGCTGGAAGGCGGCCTCGGCCAGCGGGTTGGCCTGGAACCCGGCGTCGTAGTTGACCTGCCAGGTCGACCGCGTCGGTCCGGTCGTCAGGAAGGCCCGCGGTCCGGTCGGTGCCTTGGTGCGCAGCGCCGCGGTAGGCCGGGCGGGCGAGGCCGGGACGGTGGTGATGTGGATCGGTGACTCCACGACGACGGCGTGCCACGTGGCAGCAGGTGCGGCCTCGGCTGACGGCGCGGCGAGCAGGGCCAGGCCCAGGACGGTGAGCACCGCCGTCGGCAGGGCGAGATGGCGGTGCGGCGCTGCGGGCACGCGGGCTCCAAGGTGAGGGGAAGGGCTATGGTGCCAGCCGTCCGTCGGGCTGTCCGGCGTACCGCCGAAGTGCTGTGCGGGTTTGCCCGCTTTTCGACCGCACCGTGGACAGGACACCCGTGACCGCTCGCCCCGTCGTGCTGATCGCCGAGCAGCTGGCGCCCTCCGTGCTTGCGGTCCTCGGTGACGGCTTCGAGGTGCGCCACGTCAACGGCGCGGACCGCGCGGCGCTGCTGCCGGCCCTGGTCGATGCCGACGCCGTCCTGGTCCGCAGCGCGACCCTCATCGACGCCGAGGCACTCGCCGCCGCGCCCCGGCTCAAGGTCGTCGCGCGGGCCGGCATTGGCCTGGACAACATCGATGTCGCGGCCGCAACCGCGCGCGGCGTGATGGTCGTCAACGCACCCCAGTCCAACGTCGTCAGCGCCGCCGAGCAGGCCGTCGCCCTGCTGCTGGCCTGCGCCCGCAACATCGCCCCAGCGAGCGCGTCGCTCAAGGCCGGCCGGTGGCAGCGGTCGAAGTGGACCGGCGTCGAGGTCGCCGACAAGACGGTCGGGGTCGTCGGGCTCGGCCGCATCGGGGTGCTGTTCGCCCAGCGGATGAGCGCGTTCGGCACCCGGCTGCTGGCCTACGACCCCTATGTCCAGCCGGCGCGGGCCGCCCAGATCGGCGTACGGCTCGTGAGCCTCGAGGAGCTCCTGCGCGAGAGCGACTTCATCTCGATCCACCTGCCGCGCACGCCGGAGACGGTCGGCCTGATCGGTGCGCGGGAGCTCGCCACCTGCAAGCCCGGCGTGCGGATCATCAATGCGGCCCGCGGCGGGCTCGTCGACGAACTCGCCCTGGCCGATGCG
Organism: Frankiales bacterium; assembly: GCA_043747515.1. Taxonomy (GTDB): domain Bacteria; phylum Actinomycetota; class Actinomycetes; order Mycobacteriales; family SCTD01; genus JAYSQK01. Next base: position 3,262 of record JAYTOZ010000412.1, read on the forward strand.
CTCGCGAGCGGTCATGTTGCCGGCGCCGGGATCGACGTTTTCGCGACCGAACCGTGCACCGACTCGCCGCTGTTCGCCTACGACTGTGTCGTCGTGACGCCGCATCTGGGTGCCTCGACGGTCGAGGCACAGGACAAGGCCGGAATCGCCGTCGCGCGCTCGGTGAAGCTGGCCCTTGAGGGTGAGTTCGTCCCGGACGCCGTCAACGTGCAGGCGGGCGGGATCGTCGTCGAGGAGGTCCGGCCGGCGCTGCCACTGGTCGAGAAATTGGGCCGCGTCTTCACCGGCCTGGCCGGCGGTGTCGCGACGAGCATCGAGATCGAGGTCCGTGGCGAGATCACCGCGTACGACGTGTCGGTGCTGCAGCTGGCTGCGCTGAAGGGCGTGTTCGCCGACGTCGTCGAGGAGCAGGTCACCTTCGTCAACGCCCCGGCCCTGGCCGCTGAGCGGGGCGTCGCGGTGTCGATGTCGACCCACCCCGACAGCCCGGACTACCGCAACCTCATCACCGTCCGGGGCGTCCTTCCCTCGGGTGGCACGGTCACCGTCAGCGGCACCCTCACCGGGACCAAACAGGTCGAGAAGCTCACCGAGATCGACGGTTTCGACCTCGAGCTGGTACCCGCCGACCACCTCGTGTTCTTCCGCTACCACGACCGGCCGGGAGTCGTCGGCACCGTCGGTGCACGGCTGGGCGAGCACGGCATCAACATCGCCGGCGCGCAGGTCAGCCGGACCTCCCCCGATGGCGTCGCCCTGATGGCGCTGACCGTCGACGACGCGATCCCGCACGATCTGCTGGCTGGGATCGCCGAGGCGATCGGCGCCCACAGCGCCCGTACCGTCGACCTCGGGTGAGGCGCCTGGGTACGATGTCGGCGTGACGCGGTCGAGCCTGCTGCTTGGGTGCCGCGACGGGGACCTGTCCTAGGCCGCTCCCGTCGCGGGTGACGCGCTGGCCGCACATCCTCTTCCAGGAGCCCCGTCATGAAGCCCCATCGCTATTCGCTCTTCCCGCCCGTCGAACTGCCCGACCGCAGCTGGCCGACGCAGACCATCACGACCGCCCCGCAGTGGTGCAGCGTCGACCTGCGCGACGGCAACCAGGCCCTCATAGACCCGATGGACGCCGACCGCAAGCTGCAGATGTTCCGGCTGCTCGTGGCCATGGGCTACCGCGAGATCGAGGTCGGCTTCCCGGCCGCGAGCCAGACCGACTTCGACTTCATCCGCACCCTTGTCGAGGGCGACCTGGTCCCCGTCGGCGTCACCATCCAGGTGCTGACCCAGGCCCGCGAGGAGCTGATCGAGCGGACCGTGCAGTCGCTCGTCGGTTTCGAGGGCACCGCGCTGATCCACCTCTACAACTCGACCTCGACCCTGCAGCGCCGAGTCGTGTTCGGCCTCGACCGCGACGGCATCCGCGACATCGCGGTACGCGGTGCGCAGTGGTGCAAGAAGTACGCCGAGGAGCTCCTCGAGGGGACCGACGTCCGCTGGCAGTACAGCCCCGAGTCCTTCACCGGCACCGAGCTCGACTTCGCGCTCGAGGTCTGCGAGGCGGTCATGGACGTCTGGCAGCCGACGCCCGAGCGACCGGTCGTGCTCAACCTGCCGGCCACCGTGGAGATGTCGACGCCCAACGTCTACGCCGACC
>JAYTOZ010000413.1:0-1902 GCA_043747515.1 Frankiales bacterium
GGCCAAGCCTGCGGGATCGTGCCGAGGCCGTTGGCGATCACCAGCGGCAGGCCCACGCCGTCGTTGCGCCAGCCGCGCAGGACCGTGCCGTCGGCGCTGTCGAACATGAAAGTCGTCGCCACCCGCCGGACTCTAGGTGCGCGCCGGGCAGTTCTCCGGGCCGCCCATAGAGTCGGGCGCATGCCGACCAACAAGCCCCGCTCCACCGACGTGACCGAGGGCGATCACCGCGCGCCCGCCCGCGCGATGCTGCGCGCCGTCGGCATGCGCGACGAGGACATGGACAAGCCGCAGATCGGGGTGGCGTCGTCCTGGAATGAGATCACCCCGTGCAACCTCTCTCTCGACCGCCTCGCCAAGGCGGCCAAGGTCGGTGTCCGCCAGGCCGGTGGGTTCCCGATGGAGTTCGGCACCATCTCGGTCTCCGACGGCATCTCGATGGGCCACGAGGGGATGCGGGCGTCGCTCGTGTCTCGCGAGGTCATCGCCGACTCGGTCGAGACGGTGGTGTTCGCCGAGCGCCTCGACGGCACCGTCACCCTCGCCGGCTGTGACAAGTCGCTGCCCGGGATGCTGATGGCCGCGGCCCGCCTGGACCTCGCGAGTGTGTTCGTCTATGCCGGCTCGACGCTGCCCGGCCGACTCGGCGGCAAGGACCTGACGATCATCGATGTCTTCGAGGGTGTCGGCGCCTGCGCGCGCGGGCTCATCACCCGAGAGCAGCTCACCGAGATCGAGAAGGCCACCTGCCCCGGTGAGGGCGCCTGCGGCGGGATGTACACCGCCAACACGATGGCCGCCGCAGCCGAGGCGCTCGGCATGGCGCTGCCCGGTTCGGCCGCCCCGCCCGCTGTCGACCGCCGGCGCGACGACATCGCGATCCGCTCAGGCGAGGCCGTCGTACGCCTGATCGAGCAGGGCATCACGGCCCGCAAGGTCATGACGATGGAGGCCTTCGAGAACGCCATCACCGTCGTGATGGCGCTCGGCGGCTCGACCAACGCCGTGCTGCACCTGCTGGCGATCGCGCACGAGGCCCGGGTGCCGCTCACCCTTGACGACTTCAACCGGATCGGCGACAAGGTGCCGCACCTGGCCGACGTCAAGCCCTTCGGCCGCTACGTCATGACCGACATCGACCGCATCGGCGGCGTCCCGGTCGTGATGAAGGCGCTGCTGGACGCCGGTCTGCTGCACGGCGACGCACTCACCTGCACCGGTCGCACGATGGCCGAGAACCTCGAGCAGCTCGCCCCCGCCGCGCCCGACGGGGATGTGATCCGGGCGATGTCGAATCCCATGCACAAGACCGGCGGTCTGACGATCCTGCGCGGCTCCCTCGCGCCCGACGGCGCCGTCGTCAAGACCGCCGGCTTCGACAGCGACGTCTTCGAGGGGCCGGCCCGGGTCTTCGACGGTGAGCAGGGGGTGATGGACGCGGTCGTCGACGGGTCGCTCGAGAAGGGCTGCGTCGTCGTCATCCGCTACGAGGGCCCCAAGGGTGGCCCCGGCATGCGCGAGATGCTGATGGTCACCGGCGCCATCAAGGGAGCCGGGCTCGGCAAGGACGTGCTGCTGCTCACCGACGGACGCTTCTCGGGCGGTACGACGGGACTGTGCGTCGGCCACATCGCCCCGGAGGCCACCGACGGCGGGCCGATCGCGCTCGTCGCGGACGGCGATCTGATTCGGCTCGACGTCACCGCCCGCACCCTGGACCTGCTGGTCGATGCCGCCGTCCTGGAGGAGCGTCGGGCCGGCTGGAAGCCCCTCGAGCCGCGTTACACCACTGGTGTGCTTGGGAAGTACGCCAAACTGGTTGGTTCGGCCGCGCAGGGTGCCATCACCGGCTGATCCCACCTGTTGAGATGGCTGTCTCACTGGCTTGACACCAGCTGGGCG
>JAYTOZ010000414.1:0-3668 GCA_043747515.1 Frankiales bacterium
GTCGAGGTCAGCGTTGCCAGCGGCACCGACTGCGTGGCGGTGCTCGTCCGCGATCACGGGGTGGGCCTGCGGCCCGGTGACTCGGCGCGGGTCTTCACCCGGTTCTGGCGGGGTGACCCCTCGAGGGCCCGGACGACGGGCGGCACCGGCCTCGGCCTTGCGATCGCCCTGGAGGACGCGCGGCTGCACGGCGGTCAGCTGCAGGCCTGGGGCATGCCCGGCCAGGGCGCGGCCTTCCTGCTGACTTTGCCGCACGTCGTCGGCGGCCCGATGGGCCAGAGCCCGCTCGCGCTGCGGCCAGGACCGGGAGCCCGCGGCCCGGTCATGAAGGCCCGGTCATGAAGGCCCGCGCCGCCGTGCTCGCGCTGGCGGTGCTCGCCGCCGGGTGCTCGCTGCCGCTGCCGCGCGGGGTGCAGGTGCCCGGCAAGGTCGCCGCCGGCCAGCGGCAGCCCCGCGACATCCAGGTGCTGCCCCCCGGGCCGCGGGCCGATGCCAAGCCCATCGCCGTGGTCACGGGCTTTCTCGGCGCGCAGAGCAACCCCGACCGGCAGCACGCGATCGCCCGCCAATTCCTGACCCCGGCCCGGCGTACGTCGTGGCGGGACGCCGGCGAGGTGCGGGTCTATGACCCCAGGACCCTGCAGGTGAAGGAGAAGGCGCAACTGGGCGACCAGAGCACGGTCGAGGTCTCGGCCGACGTCACCGGGATGATCCACCCCGACGGTAGCTACGAGGCCATGGCGCCGGCCCAGCTCATCGAGGCCTACGGCCTGCGCAGGGTCGACCGCGGACCGTGGCAGCTGTCCGACGTGCCTGCCGGTCTGCGGCTGTCACCGGCCGACCGGGACCGGTCCTTCCGGGTCCGGCGCACCTACTTCCTCGCGCCGTCCTACGCCGGGGGCCGGCCGGACCACCTGGTCGCCGACCAGGTGCTGCTGCCGATCCAGACCGATCCGGCGCCCTCGTTGGTGGCCCGGCTACTCAGCGGCCCGTCCCGCCTGCTCGAAGGCAGCGTGCTGAGCGACGTCCCGGCCGGGACCTCGGCACGCTCGGTGACCACCACAGCGCAGGGGATGGTGACGGTCGACCTCTCGGCGCAGGTCCAGCAGCTGCCCGGTGCGGCCCGGCAGGGGCTGTCGGCGCAGCTCGTGTGGACGCTCCGGCAACTCGGACCGGCGTTCAGCGGCTTGCGCCTGCTCGTCGACGGACGCCCGTTCCGCGTCCCCGACACCGGGGCGGAGCAGCCCAGCGGCGAGTGGGAGGCCTACGACCCGGACGGCCTGGGTTCCGAACCGCCGCTGTCCTACCTGGCCGACCACCGGCTGCGGGCCGTGGGCACGTCACTGCCCCCCGGGCCGGCGACGTCAGGGTCGTCCACCGATGCCGGGTCGCTGCCGGTCGACGCCGTGGCCGTCACCCCCGACGGGCTCGGCGTGGCGCTGCTCACCGGCGGACCCCCCTCGACCGTCCAGGTTCGGACCGGGCCGCTGCGAGCCTTGTCCTACGCCGCGCCGCGGGTGCGCCTGCGTGGCCTGACGTCGCCGTCCTGGGGCAGCGGAGAGGCGGGGCTGTGGCTGCTACGTGGCCAGGACGTCCTGCTGCTGCCGGCCGCAGGGCCGGCCCGCTCGGTACCGCTGGGTCGTGGCGTGCCTGCGCCGCTGACGTCGCTGGCGGTCTCGCGGGACGGGGCCCGGCTGGCCCTCGTCGCGGGTGGCCGGCTGTTCGTCGGCCGCGTCGAGCACGGGGGCGCCGGCGGGATCCGGGTGGCCGGCCTTCTGGCGATCGCCCCGCAGCTGGCCGGCGTCACGTCCGTCGCCTGGGAGACCGGCACCTCCCTGGTCGTGCTCGGTCGGGTGCGCGACGCGCTGCTGCCGGTGCGCGTCGCCGTCGACGGCTCGTCCTTCGACCCCCTCGACGGCCCGGGCCTCCCCGGCCCGCCCACCGCGGTCGCCGCCTCGCCGGCGGGGGTCTGGGTGACGGCCGGCGCCGGCCGGGCCGGCCGGCTCTACCGGCTCCGGGGCCGTGGTTTCGACGCCGGCCCGTTCGGCTCGGACCCGGTCTACCCAGGCTGATCCACAGCTTGCGCCGGAGCCGGCACCGGCCCGGCCGGCAGGCCACCCTGGGCTGGTGCTCGCCGACCTGCTCGACCTGGTGCTGCCCCGCACCTGCGCCGGCTGCGACGCGCCCGGCACCTCGCTGTGTCCGGACTGCCGGTTGCTGCTCGGCGGCCGGCCACTCGGGCTGGTCCGCCCCGAGCCATGTCCCGCCGGCCTGCCGCCGCTGGCCGCCGGGACGGCGTACGACGGTGCTGTCCGGCGGCTACTGGTCGGCCACAAGGAGCGCGGACAGACCCGGCTGGCTCGGCCCCTCGGAGCGGCGCTGGCCGGCGCGGTGCAGGTGCTCGGCGTCCGCGGGCCGGTGGTGCTGTGCCCAGCACCGTCCGCGCGCTCGGCGGTACGCGCCCGTGGTCACGACCACGCACTGCAACTGGCCCGCGCGGCAGCGCGCACCCTGACCGCCGGCGGGTGCCCGGCCACGGCGCTCGCGCTGCTCGTCCCGAGGCGGATCGTCGCCGACCAGTCGGGACTCGACGCTGCCGACCGGGCGGCAAATCTGGCCGGCGCCCTGCGGGTCCGGCGGCTCGTCGGCGGGCCGGTCGTCGTGGTCGACGACGTCGTCACGACGGGCGCCACGCTGGTCGAGGCGACGCGCGCGCTGACGGCGGCCGGGATGTCTGTCCGGGGGGCGGCGGTGGTCGCGGCGACGGCCCGGCGACACCGCTCACCTGTTCCGGGGTGAGCGCTGTCCAGGGCAGCCGCCGAGGTCTACGGTCAACGTCCGAGACGCCCCGAACGGGTGTCCGCGGCGTGGCAGGAAGGAGCGGGACCGCCCGAGAGCCAGCGCGCCTCGAGCACGCCGACACCACACCTGCACACCCCGAGGGAGAGCGCGTGGACATCGTCGTCAAGGGCAGGAACGTCGAGGTACCGGAGCACTTCCGGCAGCACGTCGCCGAGAAGATGGCCCCCTCGGAACGGCTGGACTCCCGTGTCTTCCGCCTCGATGTCGAGCTCAGCCACGAGCGAAACCCACGACAGTCCGAACGCTGCCAACGCGTCGAGATCACCTGCTTGTCGAAGGGACCCGTCATCCGGGCCGAGGCCTGCGCCGCCGACTACTACGCCGCGCTCGATGCCGCAACGCTCAAGCTCGAGGCCCGGCTGCGTAAGGCGCACGACCGGCGCCGGGTGCATCACGGCCTGCGCACCCCGCCGTCCGTCGGAGAGGCAACGTCCGGCCTCGTCGCCCCGGCGCCTGCTGACGACCCGACCGCCGTCGACCCCGACGACGGCGACGGCGACGACACCTCCGATCTCATCGTCCGCGACAAGACGCACGGAGCGACCCCGATGACGACCACTCAGGCGCTGCACGAGATGGAGTTGGTCGGGCACGACTTCTTCCTGTTCGCCGAAGCCGGGACCGGGTTGCCGAGCGTCGTCTACCGCCGGCACGGCTACAACTACGGTGTCATCAGGCTCGAGGCCAGCTGACCCGCGGGACCGTCGCTGGAGGTTGTCCAGTGGACTGCCATGTCATCATCTGCCCTCGGACGCCCGTTGCGTCCTGATGCACGCAGCCCACGGAGGCCCGCCATGACGGACAAG
>JAYTOZ010000415.1:0-3833 GCA_043747515.1 Frankiales bacterium
GAGGCAGGCGTCACGGTGCTTGCCGAAATCGCCGAGCTGGCCCAGGACATCGATGCCGGCCGGGCCCGCGGCTCGCTCGACAGCGCTCGAGCCGACGGCGACGAGCCGGCCGTACGACGCGCCGAGGCCCGCCTGCGGGCCGTCGACCAGCCGGCCTGACGCCGGCGCAGCCGAACCCGCCCAGGCACCCCGACCCCGTGCTGATGGACGAGCTCACAAGAATGTGCCGGCAGCGCTGCCCGTGCTGACCGTCGAGGTCGTCATCGCCGTCCTGGTGGTGTTGACGGCGCCGTTGCTGGCGATCGCCCTGCGACGTCGCGTGTTGTCGCGCGGCGGCTCGATCGAGCTGTCCCTTCGGCTGCGCGAGAAATCGCACGGCCGTGGTTGGGTGCTCGGCGTCGGCACGTTCGTCGGCGACGAGCTGCGCTGGTACCGCGTCTTCAGCCTGGCCTGGCGCCCCCGCCGCACGCTGTCCCGGCGCGACGTCCGGGTGGCCGGTCGCCGCGAGCCGGTCGGTCCCGAACGGCTGGCGCTGCTCAAAGGAGCGATCGTCGTTGAGTTGCGGTCGGCGACCGGACCGGTCGACATCGCGATGGACGCCTCGGCGATCACCGGCTTCCTGGCTTGGCTCGAGGCCCAGCCACCGGGCGCCACCCTGCCAGCCTGAGACTGTTGCGGCTACCTATGAGTTCGCCACGACAGCAGCGCAAGGATCACCGAGTGAGGCAACGGGATGGGAGCGGGGTGAGGGCCCGACCGCTCAGGAGCTAGCGCTCGCCACCGGGCTTCCAGAGCACGTCGCCGTGGGGATTGGCCACCCGGGACAGGATGAACAGCAGGTCCGAGAGTCGGTTGAGGTAGAGCGCCGGCTCCTTGCCGGTCGTCTCCGGCTGGTCGGCGAGCAGCGCCCAGACGGCCCGCTCGGCCCGGCGTACGACGGTGCGCGCGACGTGCAGCAGCGCCGCCCCCGGGGTGCCGCCGGGCAGGATGAACGACGACAACTTCTCGAGCCGGCCGTTGAACTCGTCGCAGGCCTGCTCGAGCCGCTCGGTGTAGCCCGGCAGCACCCGCAAGGGCGGGTAGGCCGGTTCGGCGACGACGGGCGTGCACAGGTCGGCGCCGACATCGAACAGGTCGTTTTGGATCCGGGTGAGCAGGGTCGTGAGCTCCTCGGACAGGTCACCCAGCGCGATCGCCACCCCGATCGCGCTGTTTGCCTCGTCGACATCTGCGTACGCCGCCAGCCGGGGGTCGGTCTTGCTGACCCGGCTGAGGTCACCGAGTGCGGTGGTGCCGTCGTCGCCGGTCCGGGTGTAGATGCGGGTGAGGTGCACAGCCATGACCGCAGCCTAGGTGGCTGCGGGCCAGGTCGGCTGGGCGACCGATCAGCCGCAGCCCCTCGGTCCGCACAGCAGCGGCAGCACTGGGCCTTGGTAGGTCGTGTCGGTGGCCGGGTCGCACCAGTTCGGGCTGCCCCGCAGGCTCGCTGCAGTGGCCGTACAACAGGGAGATCGCCACGTTGTCGCCCCACCGACCGACGTGCTGTTCGCGTTCGGCTCCACGACGCTGTCCAGCAGCGCCGCCGAGGTCCTCGGCACGTTGCGGGAGCGCGTCGCAGTCCGGGGCAGGCGGGTGACCATCCAGGACAATCCGGACGGGCGGCGTCGCAACCGCCGGGTGACAGTCGTCATTGGCCGCTGATCGAGGCCCTCCCTAGGATGCTGCGATGGATCGCTTCGTCGTGACCGGAGGAGCCCGGCTGGCCGGTGAGGTATCGGTGACCGGCGCCAAGAACAGCGTGCTCAAGCTGATGGCCGCCTCGCTGCTGGCCCCGGGGGTGACGACGCTGACGGCCGTCCCCGACATCCTCGACGTGACGATCATGAGCGAGGTGCTGCGCCGGCTGGGCTGCACCGTGACCCGCGCCCACCGGTCGGTCGTCATCGACGTGCCGGAGGAGCTCGGCCACGAGGCCGACTACGAGCTGGTCCGCCGGATGCGCGCCTCGATCGCGGTGCTCGGCCCGTTGGTCGCGCGATGCGGCCAGGCCAAGGTCGCCCTGCCAGGGGGCGACGCCATCGGCTCGCGCGGCCTGGACATGCACATCGCCGGGTTGGCCAAGCTCGGCGCGACGATCCGGAGCGAGCACGGCTATCTGCTGGCGCGCGCCCCGCGGCTGACCGGCGCGCCGGTGTGGCTCGACTTCCCGAGCGTCGGGGCGACCGAGAACCTGTTGATGGCGGCCGTCCTGGCCAAGGGCACCACGACGATCGACAACGCCGCCCGTGAGCCAGACCTGGTCGACCTGTGCGAGTTCCTTGTCGCGCTCGGCGCGCAGATCGGCGGCATCGGCTCCAGCACGCTGACGGTGGAGGGCGTCGAGCGCCTCCACCCGACCACCCACGAGACGTTGCCCGACCGCATCGTCGCGGGTACCTGGGCCGTGGCGGCGGTGATCACCCGTGGCGACATTTTCGTCCGGGGGGGCCGTGCCGACCATCTCGAGGTCGCCCTCGACAAGCTCGTGACGGCCGGTGCGGTCGTCACGCCCACCCCGGACGGGTTCGGCGTCCGGATGGACGGCCGGGCCCGGGCGGTGGACATCGTGACGTTGCCCTACCCGGGGTTTCCGACCGACCTGCAGCCGATGGTGATGGCCCTCAACGCCGTCGCGGACGGCACCGCGATGATCACCGAGAACGTCTTCGAGGCGCGCTGGATGTTCGTCAACGAGCTGACCCGGCTCGGGGCCGAAATCCGTACCGACGGGCACCACGCCGTCGTACGCGGGCGGGAGCGGCTCAGTGGCGCGCCGGTGCGGGCGCACGACATCCGAGCCGGAGCTGCGCTCGTGCTCGCCGGGCTGGTGGCGGACGGGGTGACCGAGGTCGGCGACGTGCAGCACATCGACCGAGGCTACGAGCACTTCGTGGATGATCTCGTCGCGCTCGGGGCGGACGTACGCCGGGAGCCGGGGCCGGACGAGCTCTACTGAGCGACGAGCTGGCGGGCCCTCGGCGCGTCGGCGCGAAACACCAGCACGACGTGGGCAACACCGTCCTGTGACACGCTGGCGCGGATGCCGGCCTCGCGCAGGACGCTGCGCAGCATCAAGGCGTCGTCGCGGGTGCGGACGGTACTGATCGGCACCAGCAGCCCGTAGTCGTCTGCTGAGGCAAGCCGCTCCAGCCGCCGGGCGGTGCGATCGTCGCGATGATCGGTGGCGAAGACCCAGCGGCAGATCAGCAGGAGCAGGCCGAGCGCGGCGACCGCGACGAGCGGCCCAAGCAGGTAGTGGTAGCTCGAGACGATCGGCATCGGCAAAGTCTCGCTCAGGCTGGGGCTGAGTGCGAACCAGGGTTGCCGTCGAGTAACGATCTGCTGACCCCCGGCGTGGCGAGCCCGCGTCGTGACGTGATCGTGATCACATCTTGGCAACCGCGTGGCGTGCCCGAGCGTCAAGTTGGTAAGACGCTGGGTCAGGAGGCTCCGTGCGGATGGCAATTGAACTCGACGAGCCCTCCGGGCTGCGCGTCATTGAGACCGGCGCGGTGGTGGCGCTGCACGGCCGGCTCGACGTCAGCGTTTCAACAGATGCCCGTCTTGCGCTCGCCCAAGCGGTCGACGACGGGGCCGGCGAGCTCGTCGTCGACCTGAGGGAGCTGAGCGCGGTCGACGTGACCGGCCTCGGCGTCCTGGTGGGCGCGCATCGCCGGGCCCAGCGGGCCGGCCGCACGCTGGTGCTGCGTGACGTCCCGGACCCGGTCGGTCGACTGCTCTTCGTGACCCGGCTCGACCGCGTGCTGCGCATGACCCGCCGGCCCTGACGGGGC
>JAYTOZ010000416.1:0-5110 GCA_043747515.1 Frankiales bacterium
GATCACCGGCGCGCGCCCCGCCTGTGCAGGGGCGTTCCGCTCCAATGTCGCTTCCCGGGCCACTCCGTCGACGACGTGCAGGGGCCGACAGGCAGGTCATCCGCGAACAGGGCCACCTCGACGGGCCCGGCGAGATGTGAGTTGTCCCACACCCGCGCGCTGTCGACGCGACCGATGACGTCGACGACCAACGGCCACAGCCGCTCGTAGCGCTCTTGGAACGACGAGGACCAGCCCACCGCCGTGGTCGCCTACATGGGCCCGCTGCCGGTAGGAAGCGTGAGCATGACGAAGGGCCCGACCAGGTGGTCGGACCCTTCGTCGTTCGGGCCGACTGCCTTTCCCGTTTCGGGGCAGCCGTCTTGCCGGTTCCTCAAAGTGCCTCTGTGGAGGTGGCGGGAATCGAACCCGCGTCCTCCGGCACCGTGACAGGGCTTCTCCGGGCGCAGCTTGCTGTGTGTTTCTCGGCCCCACCGATCACGCAAGCAAGTCGGTGACGGGCTCAGTCACTGTTGGGTGTTCCGTCGCTCCCCGTGACCGGGTGCGACGGTGATCCTCCTTGCGATGCCAGGTCCCGGGCCGGAGGCGCTCCCGGGCTGACAGGTCAACTAAGCCGCGAGGGCGTAGTTGGCCGCGCGACTATTGTCGGCGCTTGATTATTTTGCGACGTTATTCGTTAACGAGATGATCGTCGCCTTCCTCGGCCCGCTTCTCCTGCCTCGACATCCGGAGTCGAGACCTGTCACCCCCTTCTACGGTGGCAACCACCGCCCCGTCATGATAACCGCTTCCTCGAAGGAGAGGCCGAGCAGCCGGGCGCCGTTGTCGTGGAGGACGCCTCGCAGCCAGTCGTCGCCCAGGTCGAGGCGCTGCAGGGCGACCAGCTGGTGGGCGTAGGGGTGCGGCGCGTTGGGGAAGTCGCTGCCGAGGACCACCCGATCCCCGAGCTCGAGCAGTGCCGGCAGCAGGTCGTGCGGGTAGGGCATCCGCGCCTCCACGTAGTCGGTGAATGCCATCGTCGTGTCGAGGTGGACGCGGTCGTATTGACGGGCCAGCGCCACGAACCCCGCGTACTCGGGCATCCCCATGTGGGCGATCACGGCGACCAGCGACGGGTGCCGCGCGAGCACCTCGCCGAACACCTCCGGGCCGGTGAACGCGCCCGGAACCGGCCCGCTCCCGCAGTGCACGACGACCGGGACGCCGGCGTCGGCCAGCAGCCCCCAGGCCGCGTCCAGCAGCGGGTCGCGGGGGTCGTAGGCACCGACCTGGACGTGCGCCTTGACCAGCCGGGCGCCGTCGCGCAGCGCCTGCTCGACGTACGCCGTCGCCGACGGCTCGGGGTAGAGGGTCGCGGTGTGCACCACATCCTCGTGCTGGCCTGCAAACTCGCGCGCCCAGGCGTTGAGCCAGGCGGCCATGTCTGGCCGGTGCGGATAAACCAGGGACGGGAACGCGCGCACCCCCATCGCCCGCAGCCGGCCGAGCCGGTCATCCTCGTCGGTGCGGTAGGCGATCGGCCAGTCGGTGCCGGTCAGCGGGCCGACGGCATCGAAGTAGGCCCAGACCTTGTCCATGACGTTCTTGGGCATGAAGTGCACGTGCAGGTCGACCAGCCCGGGCAGGCCGAGACCCTGCCACATCGCCGGGATGTCAGCGTCGTCCACGACCACCGCGCTGCTCGCGACCCTTGAGCGCCCGGCCCATTGCGACCGCGATGTCACGCTTGGCCTCCCGCTCCGACAGGGCCTGGCGCTTGTCGTGCGCCTTTCGCCCCTTGCCCAGGGCGATCTCGACCTTGGCCCGGCCGTCCTTGAAGTACAGCGATAGCGGGACGAGCGCCAGCCCGCTCTCCTTGGTCTTGCCAAGGAGCCGCAGGATCTCGCTCTTGTGCATCAGCAGCTTGCGGGTGCGCCGCGGCGTGTGGTTGTTCCAGGTGCCCTCGGTGTACTCCGGGATGTGCGCGCCGATCAGGAACACCTCACCGTCTTGAATGCTCGCGTAGGCGTCGACGAGTGAGCACCGGCCCTGCCGCAACGACTTGACCTCGGTGCCGGTCAGCACAATCCCGCACTCAAAGGTATCCATCAGGTCGTAGTCGTGGCGGGCCTTCTTGTTCTGCGCGACCAGCTTGCCCCGACCGGTCTCCCGGGTCATCCGCCTGCCCCGGCGTCGGCGGTCAGCCCGGACAGGACCTCCACGGCCCGGCGTACGACGGGGTCCTCGTCCCCGGTGCGGACACTCGTCCCCACCTCGATGTCGGGCTCGAGCCCAACACCTTCGACCGAGCGGCCGGACGGCAGGACGTAGCGGGCGACGGTCAACGCCAGCGAACTGCCGTCGGGCAGCCGGTGCGGCTCCTGGACACTGCCCTTGCCAAAGGTGCGCGACCCCACGACGACGGCCCGCCCGCGGTCCTGCAGCGCCCCGGCGACGACCTCGGCCGCGCTGGCCGTGCCCCCGTCGACGAGCACGACGACCGGCATTCGGGTGTCACCGTGACCCTCGACGTCGAGCCGCTGCGGCTTGCGGTCCCGCCGGCTATAAGTCACCACCGGCCCGTTGTCGAGGAAGACCGATGCCGTCTCGACGGCCTCAGACAGCAGGCCACCCGGGTCGCCGCGCAGGTCCAGCAGCACCCCAGTGGCGTGCCCGGCCTGCAGCCGCGCGAGCGCCGCACGCACCGAGCGACCGACCCCGGCGGTGAACGCCGGCACCGTGATCCGGCCGACCCCGCGGGCAGCCATGGTCGTCGTCACGCCGGCCTCCTGGACCGCGGCGCGCACGAGCGTCATGGTTCGAAGGGCCGTGCCACGGCGCAGGACCACGACGACCGCACTGCCCGCGGGGCCCCGCAGGGACGCCGCGACGTCGCTGGCGGCGAGCTCGCGCGACGACCGATCGTCCACGGCGCGCAACTCGTCACCGGTCCGGACCCCGGCGCGGTCAGCCGGCGAGCCGGTAGCCACCTGGGCGACCAGCAGGGCGCCGCCGGTGCGTCGCAGCCACAGGCCCACGCCGGCGTAGCCACCGGGGGAGCCTGCGGTCGGGGCGTCGGCCCAGCCACCCCACGGATCGCCGACGGCACCGAGCATCGCCCCGATCGCTGCCGCGTCCAGGGCGCGCCGGTCGACCGGCTGCAACGCCGACCCGACGATCTGGTTGGCGGCCTCATCGAGGACGCCGTGCGCCGAGGGTTTGTCGCGGTCCGCGGCACTGCCCGCGCCGGCGACCACCCCCAAAGTGAACGTGCCACCGAGGGCCGCAACCGCCAGCAAGGCGCCCGCAGCACGGCGTACGGCGGTGCGGGCGGACGGGCGCATCGGATGAGTCTACGGCGGCGGTGCGGGTGGCCGGGCTCGATGATCGCGACACGGGAACCCACCCGCACGAAGATCATCCGCGAGCTGATCGTTGTGCGTCAGACGCGCAGGTGCCTGCGCAAGGTCACGAAGGACGACAGGCTCGACAGCGCGACGCCGGCCAGCAGCAGGTACGGGATGATCACCAGCACGGCGTCCCAGCCGACGAAGTTGGTGAACTTGATCGAGGGGCGCAGCACGCGGTCGATCAGGACGTACTTGCCGAGCGCGAGCAGACCACTGGCGAGGGCTCCACCGACGAGGCCGGCCAGCGCCCCCTCGAGCAGGAACGGCAGCTGGATATAGAGATTGCTGGCCCCCACCAGGCGCATGATCCCGGTCTCCCGGCGCCGGCTGAACGCCGCGACCCGGATGGTGTTGGAGATCAGCAGCGTCGCGGCCACGAGTTGGATCGCAGCAACGGTGAGGGCGACGGCCTGGAAGACGTTGAGCACCTTGAAGAAGTTCTCCAGCAGCTTCTTCTGGTCCTGCACCGTGTCGACCCCGGGCCGGTCCCGGAACGCGCTCGCCACCACCTCGAACCGTCTCGGGTCCTTGAGCTTGATCCGGAACGACTCCGGCAAGGCGTCGGCGCTGACGTTGGCAACGAGGTCCGGCGAGTCCTTGAATTGCTCCTTGAACCGGGTGAACGCCTGATCCTTGCTCTCGTAGAACACCTTCCTGACCTGCGGCGTCGCCTGCAGGTCAGACAGCAACTGGTTGCGCTGGTCCTGGGTGACCTCCTTGCCTGCGCAGCTCGAGCTGGTGCTGGTCGCACCGCACAAATAGACGGTCACCTCAACCTTGTCGTACCAGTAACCCTTCATGGTGCTGACCTGCTCGCGGATGAGCAGCCCGGCGCCGACCAGGGTGAGGCTGATCATCACCGTCACGACGACGGCGATGGTCATCGTGACGTTGCGGCGCAGACCGATGCCGATCTCGCTCAGGATGAAGCGGAGGCGCACAGGGATCCTTCGGGAGTGGGGGCTGGATCAGGAGCCGTAGCCGTAGACGCCGCGGGTCTGGTCGCGCACGACCTTGCCGTCGGACAGCTCCACGACACGTCGGCGCATCGAGTCGACGATCGCAGCGTCGTGGGTGGCCATGACGACGGTGGTGCCGGTGCGGTTGATGCGGTCGAGCAGTTTCATGATGCCCACGCTGGTGTTCGGGTCGAGGTTGCCGGTCGGTTCGTCTGCTATCAAGATCATCGGGCGGTTGACGAAGGCCCGGGCAACGGCCACCCGCTGCTGTTCGCCGCCGGACAGCTCGTCCGGCATCCGCTGCGCCTTGCCGTCGAGACCGACGAGGTCGAGCACCTCCGGAACCACCTTCAAGATCGTGCCGCGCGGCTTGCCGATCACCTCCAGGGCGAAGGCGACGTTCTGGAACACCGTCTTGTTCGGCAGCAACCGAAAATCTTGGAACACGCAACCGATCGACCGGCGCAGCGCCGGGACCTTCCAGTGCGACAGCCGACCGAGGTCCTTGCCGGCGACGTGCACGCGCCCGGTCGTCGGCACCTCCTCCTTGAGCAGCAGTCGCAGGAAGGTCGACTTCCCCGACCCGCTGGAGCCCACCAGGAAGACGAATTCGCCCTTCTCGATATTGACGTCGACATCGTCGAGCGCAGGCCTCGTACTGGTCGGATAGCTCTTGGAGACCTTCTCGAGGCGGATCATGAGGCCCAAGTCTAGGTTGCGTGCGCTGCAGGGAACGTCGCTTCGCGCCGAAGTGTTGTACGG
>JAYTOZ010000417.1:0-1655 GCA_043747515.1 Frankiales bacterium
GCCGCACGGCTCGACGGACCGACCGATACGGCGTACGGACCGGTGCAGGTGAGCCACGTCGACCTCAACGACGACGTCGTCGAGGGGCTCAGTTGCCCGCAGGCACGGGCTTTCTCGGTGCAGTACCACCCGGAGGCGGCGCCCGGGCCGCATGACGCAACCGGGTTGTTCCAGCGCTTCGCCGAGCTGATGGAGGCCTGACATGCCTCGCCGCGACGACCTCAAGCACGTGCTGGTGATCGGCTCCGGACCGATCCTCATCGGGCAGGCAGCGGAATTCGACTACTCAGGCACGCAGGCCTGCCGGGTGCTGCGGGCCGAGGGGCTGCGGGTCACCCTGATCAACTCCAACCCGGCGACGATCATGACTGACCCGGAGTTTGCCGACGCGACCTACATCGAGCCGATCACCGCGGAGTACGTCGAGAAGATCATCGCCAAGGAGCGGCCGGACGCCCTGCTGGCGACCCTCGGTGGCCAGACCGCCCTGAACGCCGCCATCGCCCTGCACGACGCGGGGGTGCTCGAGCGCTACGGCGTCGAGCTGATCGGCGCAGATGTCGAGGCGATCCAAAAAGGTGAGGACCGGCAGAAGTTCAAGGCAATTGTGGCCGAGATCGGCGCCGAGAGCGCGAGAAGCGCGGTCTGCCACACGATGGACGAGGTGCTCGCCGCGACCGCCGAGCTCGGCTACCCGGTCGTCGTCCGGCCGTCGTTCACGATGGGCGGCAGCGGTTCCGGGATCGCGTACGACGAGCTGGGATTGCGTCGGATCGCCGGGGGTGGGCTGCACGCGAGCCCCACCAGCGAGGTGCTGCTCGAGGAGTCGATCCTCGGCTGGAAGGAATACGAACTCGAGTTGATGCGTGACCGGCATGACAATGTCGTCGTCATCTGCTCGATCGAGAACCTCGACCCGATGGGGGTGCACACCGGCGACTCGGTGACGGTCGCACCGGCGATGACGCTGACCGACCGCGAGTACCAGCGGATGCGTGACATCGCCATCGACGTGATCCGCGCCGTCGGCGTCGACACCGGCGGGTGCAACATCCAGTTCGCTGTCGAGCCCGCGACAGGACGCATCGTGGTCATCGAGATGAATCCCCGGGTCTCCCGGTCCAGCGCCTTGGCGTCCAAGGCGACCGGCTTCCCGATCGCCAAGATCGCCGCCAAACTGGCGATCGGTTACACCCTTGACGAGATCCCCAACGACATCACCCGTGAGACACCGGCCGCCTTCGAACCCAGTCTCGACTACGTCGTGGTGAAGATCCCACGGTTCGCGTTCGAGAAATTCCCCGGAGCCGACCACGAGCTGACCACCACGATGAAGAGCGTCGGCGAGGCGATGGCTATCGGCCGGTCCTTCGTCGAGGCGCTGCAGAAGGCGATGCGGTCCTTGGAGCAGTCGCCGAGCGGCTTCTGGGTCACCGCCGATCCGCCGGGCAGCGCGCAGGACGCCCTTGAGCTCGCCCGCACCCCGCACGACGGTCGGCTGCACACCGTCGAGCGGGCGCTTCGCCTCGGGGCCACCCCGGAGCAGGTTGTCGAGGCGACCGCCATCGATCCGTGGTTCGTCGACCAGCTGCTGCAGCTCGTCGAGTTGCGAGTGTCGCTGGAGTCCGGCGAGTTGTCAGAACCCCTGCTGCGTA
>JAYTOZ010000418.1:0-6698 GCA_043747515.1 Frankiales bacterium
CCGCCCACTTGATGGTGGCCAGGGCGCGCAGCAGGCCGGGTTCGACCCGCAGCCCGGACACCGGGAAGTTCTCGACGGCCCGCTGGGTCTGCGCGCCCCAGAGCGCGTCCACGGGGACCTGGACCTCGCCCATGCTGTCGTGCTCGGTGCGCCACTGGCTCATGGCTGCATCCTGCCCTCAGTTGCTGGGGCGTGCACCGATCGTGACGGGGGTCGGGCCGGCGTCGGCCTCGGCCAGTCCGGTGAAGAAGTCGTTGCCCTTGTCATCAACGACGACAAACGCCGGGAAGTCCTCCACCTCGATCTTCCAGATGGCCTCCATGCCGAGCTCGGGGTATTCCAGGACCTCGACGCGCTTGATGCAATCTTTGGCCAGACGTGCTGCCGGGCCGCCGATCGAGCCGAGGTAGAAGCCTCCATGCGCTTTGCAGGCTGCCGTGACCGCGGCCGAGCGGTTGCCCTTCGCCAGCATGACGAGCGACCCGCCGGCGGCCTGGAACCGGTCGACGTAGGAGTCCATCCGGCCGGCGGTGGTCGGCCCGAAACTCCCGCTCGCCATCCCCGCCGGCGTCTTCGCCGGCCCGGCGTAGTAGACCGCCATCGTTTTCAGGTAGGCCGGCATGGGCTGTCCCTCGTCGAGCAGCGCAGCGATCTTGGCGTGGGCGATGTCGCGGGCGACGACCAGCGGACCGTGCAGCGACAGCCGGGTCTTGACCGGGAGCTGCGACAGGGTCGCGCGGATCTCGCTCATCGGCCGGTTCAGATCGATGCGTACGACGTCGCCGGCGAGCTCCTCGACATCGGGAAGGTAGTGCGCCGGCTCGGTCTCGAGCTGCTCGAGCCACACCCCCTGCGCGTTGATCGTGGCGCGGGCCTGCCGGTCGGCGCTGCACGAGACGGCGATCGCGACGGGGCAGGACGCGCCGTGCCGGGGGAGCCGGACGACCCGCACGTCGTGGCAGAACCACTTGCCGCCAAATTGCGCCCCGATCCCCAACCGGGCGGTCATCTGGTGAACCTGCAGCTCGAGGTCGAGGTCCCGGAACCCCTGCCCCGCAGCCGATCCGCTCGTCGGCAACGTGTCGAGGTATTTCGCCGAGGCATACTTCGCAGTCTTCAGCGCGAACTCCGCGGAGGTGCCGCCGATGACGATGGCGAGGTGGTACGGCGGGCAGGCGGCAGTGCCGAGCGAGCGGATCTTCTCCTCCAGAAAGCGCATCATCGAGACCGGGTTGAGCACCGCTTTGGTCTCCTGGAACAGATAGCTCTTGTTCGCCGAACCACCACCCTTGGCCATGAACAACAGCTCGTAGCAGCCGTATGCCGAGGCATAGAGCTCGATCTGCGCCGGCAGGTTGTTGCCGGTGTTCTGCTCGTCCCACATCGTCAGCGGCGCGAGCTGCGAATAGCGCAGGTTGAGCTCGGTGTAGGCGTCGTAGATGCCCCGCGACAGGTGCTCCTCGTCGTGGCCGTCGGTGAGCACGGTCTGGCCGCGCTTGCCCATCACGATCGCGGTGCCGGTGTCCTGGCACATCGGCAGCACGCCCCCGGCGGCGATGTTGGCGTTCTTGAGCAGGTCCAGCGCCACGAAGCGGTCGTTGGCCGAGGACTCCGGATCGTCCAGGATCCGGCGGAGCTGGCCGAGGTGGGCCGGCCGGAGCAGGTGCGCGATGTCACGCATCGCGGTTCGGGCCAGCAGCGACAGGGCGCTCGGTTCGACCTGCAGGAACTCCCGGCCGAGCGCCGAGACCGTCGCCACGCCCTCGGTCGTGAGCAGCCGGTAGGGCGTCTGGTCCGGCCCAGTCGGCAGCAGGTCGGTGTAGGCGAACGACGGCACAGGAGTCCTCGGGGGCGCGCGGGCGGGGCCTTGAGCCTAGGACCGCACGTAGGCTGGCCTGCGTGGCGGACCTGCGCACGACCGGTCGGCAGGCGTTCGAGCGGATCCGGACCGGTGCCTGGTCGACCGGGCAGTGCGGCATCGCCGCTGGCGGCGCCTGGGCGTTCTCGCTGCACGTCCTTGATCATCCGCGGCCGTTCTTCGCCAGTGTCGCCGCCGTCGTCGCGCTCGGGCTGCGGGCCGGCCAGCGGCTGCGTCGTACGGCGGAGTTGGCGGTCGGCGTCGCGATCGGCGTCGCGATCGGTGACGTGTTGGTCGGCCTGATCGGCAGCGGCGCCTGGCAGATCGGGGCGGTGGTCTCGGTCGCCTTGCTGCTGTCGGTCGCCGTCGGCGGCAGCGGCCTGGTCGTCACCCAGGCCGGGCTGCAGGCGGTCTTCGTGGTTGCCCTCCCGCGAACGCCGAATAGCGGGTTCCACCGCTGGCAGGACGCCCTCGTGGGTGGTGCGGCGGCGCTGCTGGTCGCGGCTGCGCTGCCGTCGGGCCCGTGGCGCGAGGCCCGCCGGCTGCGGGTCGCCTACGTCACGGAGCTGGCGTCGGTGCTGCGTCAGGCGGCCGGCGCGCTGCGCAGCGACTCCGCTCCGGAGGTAGCCGATGCCCTCAACCGGGCCCGCCGGCTCGACGCGCTCCTCGAGCGTTGGCAGGACTCGCTGATGACCGGCTACGAGACCAGCCGGCTCTCACCGCTGCTGTCGGCCCGGGGCGAGTTCTGGGTCGACGCCAAAGCGCTGACGGTCGGGCTGAGCCGGGCGACCCGCAACCTGCGGGTGCTGTTGCGGCGCATCGTGGCGGCCGTCCAGGACGGCCAACGGCTGCCGGTGTGCCTGGCGGACCTGCTGGAGCAGACCGCGGCAGCGCTCGACCTCACCGCCGACGGGGACACCGCTGTCGTGCCGCTGCTGGCCCTGGCCGGGCGGCTCGATCCGGTGGCCCTGGACGCGATGTCGCTCTCGGCGCAGGTCGTCGTGGGGCAGCTCCGGGTCGCCACGGTCGACCTACTGGAAGGCCTCGGTATCGCGCACGACCGGGCCCGCAACGCCCTGCCCGAGCTCGTATGAGGTGGGTGCTGCTGCTGCGCGCCGTCAACGTCGGCGGACGTAACTCGGTGCCGATGGCCGAGCTGCGGGCGCTGCTCGAGGGCCTCGGGCACACCGAGGTGCGGACCGTGCTCAACAGCGGCAATGCGGTGTTCACCAGCCGGCAGCGGTCGGCGGGTTCGATCGCGTCAACGGTCGAGGCCGGCCTGCGGGACCGGCTCGGCGTGGCGGTGCGGGCCTGCGTCCGGACCCCTGCGCAGCTGCAGGCGGCGCTCGCTGAGCTACCGGGCGATCTGCCGCAGTCGTCCTACGTCCTGGTGTGCATGCTGTTCGAGGAGCCCGACTCGCTCGCGCCGGTGCTGGAGCACGTTTGGCAGGACGAGCAGGTGCGGGCCGGTGACGGCGTGCTCTACCTGGCCTATGCGGCCGGGGTGCACAGCTCCAAGCTCACCGCCGGCTGGCTCGAGCGTCGGCTCGGCGTGGCCACGACGGCCCGCACCCCCGCCACCCTGCGAAAGCTCATCGGCTGACCGGCGCGGCTGTTGCAGTCAGCCGATGAGGTCGACGACGACCGGGGCGTGGTCGGACGCCCCCTTGCCCTTGCGCGCCTCCCGGTCGACCCAGGCGTCGGCGACATGGACCGACCGGGTCGCCAGCACGTAGTCGATGCGCATCCCGAGGTTCTTGTGCATCATCCCGGCGCGGTAGTCCCAGTAGGTGAAGGGCACCTCGCCCTTGCCGGGGCGGGCCTGCACGTCGACGAGGCCCCAGTCGAGCATGGCCTGCATCGCCTGCCGTTCAGCCGGTGTCACGTGCGTGGAGTCGACGAAAGCGGCCGGGTCCCACACGTCGCGGTCGGTGAGCGCGACGTTGAAGTCGCCCATCACGACCAGCGGCTGCTCTGCGTCGAACCGGTCGAGCCGGCGCCGCAGCGCCTCGAACCAGGCGAGCTTGTAGGTGTAGTGCGGATCGTCCAGCGACCGGCCGTTGGGGACGTAGACGCTCGTGACGTGCAGGTCACCGCAGCGGGCGCTCACCAGCCGCGGCTCGGGATGCCCGTCGTGGACGAGATCGACCTGGTCGAGGCCGACCCGGGACAGCACGGCCACCCCGTTCCAGCGGCCGTCACCGGCATGCGCGGCGTCGTAGCCGAGCGCCGCCAGTTCGGCGTACGGGAACGCGGCATCAGTGCATTTGGTCTCCTGCAGCGCGACGACGTCGGGGCCGGTGGCCTCGAGCCAGGGCAGCAGCCGCGGCAGCCTGGCACCGACCGAGTTGACGTTCCAGGTTGCGATCCGCATGACGGCAGTGTCCTCGTCGGCAGCGCTGCCCTTGTGCTTGCCGCCCGCCGGCGGCTCGCCTGCCGTCTGCCCGCCCGCTCCCCGCGCGCCCGCCGGCCAGTGTCGGAGGTCGCGACGCAGGGGCGGCCAGGCTCAGTGGGCGTGCTCGAAGTCGATCGAGCTGTAGGCGCTGAGCTTGGACAGCCGGTGCTCGCTGATGACCCGGCGGATCGTGCCGCTCTTGCTTCGCATGACGAGCGACTCGGTCGTCGCGCCACCACCGCGGTAGCGCACGCCGCGCACCAGCTCACCGTCGGTGATGCCGGTCGCGACAAAGAAGACATTGTCGCTGCGGACGAGGTCGTCGGTCGACAGGATCGCATCGAGATCGAGACCGGCCGCCGCGGCGTTGACGAACTCGCTTTTCTTCTGCGGCCACAGCCGGCCCTGAATCACGCCGCCCAGGCACTTCACGGCGCAGGCCGTGATGATCCCCTCGGGCGTGCCGCCGATGCCGAGCAGCAGGTCGACCCCGGTGCCCTGGCTCGCTGCCATGACCGCGCCGGCCACGTCGCCGTCGGAGATGAACTTGATCCGGGCGCCGGCCTCGCGCACCTCGCGGACGAGGTCCTCGTGCCGGGGCCGGTCCAGGATGCACACGGTGACGTCCTCGACGGCGCCGCCCTTGGCCTTGGCCACGGCCTGGATGTTGTGCTTTGCCGGCGCGGTGATGTCGACGACGTCCGCGGCCTCCGGCCCGGTGACGAGCTTCTCCATGTAGAACACCGCCGACGGGTCGTACATCGTGTGACGTTCGGCCACCGCCATCACAGCGATTGCGTTCGGCATGCCCTTGGCCATCAACGTCGTCCCATCGATCGGGTCGACCGCGACATCGGCCTCGGGGCCGAGCCCGTCGCCGACCTCCTCGCCGTTGAACAGCATCGGTGCCTTGTCCTTCTCGCCCTCGCCGATGACCACGACGCCCTTCATCGACACGGTGCCGATCAGCTGGCGCATCGCGTCGACCGCGGCGCCGTCCCCGCCCATCTTGTCGCCGCGGCCCACCCACCGGCCGGCGGCCATCGCGGCCGCCTCGGTCACCCGCACGAGCTCGAGGGAGATGTTGCGATCGGGCGCCTCACGGGCGACGGACAGGGCCTCGGGGACATCGGGGCTGATCATGTGGGGAGCTTAGTCAGGTTCACAAACAGACGAGGCGCACCTCGGTCGCCTTGAGCGAGGCCCAGACGAGGCCTCCGTCGGCCAGGGCGAGCGCGGCGGCGGAGGCGACCGTGACCTCCGCGGTCACCGGCGGGGTGCTCGCCACCACGACGCGGACCCGACCGCCCAGGGCCCGCACCTCGCTGACGGCTCCGGACAGCACGGTCCGGGCGCTGCCCTGCGGCAGTGCGCGGTGCAGCACCACCGCCGACGGCTGGGCCAGGGCGAGGGCCGACACGCCGGTCGGCAGCGTCTCGGCCGAGGTGATGTGGCCGCCTCCGTCGACAGCCAGGCCGTCGGTCGTGGCCGTCCCGCGCCAGGCGTTCTGGCCGAGCAGGGCCGCCACCCAGGTGCTGCGCGGCGCGGCGGCGACCTCGCCCGCAGCTGCGTCCTGCACGACGGCGCCGTCCTCCAGCACCACGATGCGGTCCGCCAGCGCGACCGCGTCGACCGCGTCGTGCGTGACGAGGATGGTCGGTGCCGGCCCCCCGGACAGCGTCGCCCGCAGCATCCGTCGTACGTCGTCCCGGGTGCTCGCGTCGAGGGCAGCCAGCGGCTCGTCGAGCAGCACCAGCGAGGGCTGCGGTACGAGCGCGCGGGCCAGCGCAACCCTCGCCGCCTGGCCACCGGACAGCGCGGAGGGCCTGCTGCCCCGCAGGTCCCCGATGCCGAGGCGGTCGAGCCAGTCCTGCGCCGCCGCGCGGGCCGCCCCTCGACGCACGCCGGTGGCCCGCAGGCCGTACGCCGCGTTGTCGAGGGCGGACAGGTGGCCGAACAGCAGGCGGTCCTGGGGCACCCAGCCGATGCCGCGGCGGTGCGGCGGCAGGGCGTGCACGTCGACGCCGCGCAGCTCGAGGGACCCGGTGGATGGGACGAGCCCGGCGAGGGCGCGCAGCAGCGTGCTCTTGCCGGCGCCGTTCGGCCCGACGAGCGCCACCACCTCGCCCGGTTCGGCGGTGATCGCCGCGCGCACCGAGAAGCCGCCGACCTGCGCGACGAGATCGGCCCTCATCGCAACCGGACCCGTAGGCCGGCGACCAGCGCGACACTGACGACCAGCAGCACAGCCGACAGCGCGTACGCCGCGGGCGGGTCGTCCTCCAGGAGTTGGTACACCGCGATCGGCACGGTCTGGGTGCGGCCGGGCAGGCTGCCGGCGAAGGTGATCGTCGCGCCGAACTCACCCAGGGCCCGCGCTCCGGCCAGGGCGGCGCCCGCCGCGACCGACGGCGCCACCGCCGGGAACGTCACGGTCAGGAAGGT
>JAYTOZ010000419.1:0-1610 GCA_043747515.1 Frankiales bacterium
CGGTGAGCCGCCCAGCCGACGACACGCCGGTGCCACCCGGCCCGGGTCTTTGCACGCCGCCGGCGACCCACGGGCCCACGACGATCAGCAGGCTGGTCCAGGCGGCGGCCGTTGAGGCGTCCAGCCACCAACCGGGGGTCGGGCGCACGACCGGACGTCGAACGACCCGGTCCGTTGTCACCGTCGCCGCCATGGACCAAGCATCGACGGTCCGGATCTGGGCCAGGTCAGCGCAGCCTGTGAGGTCGCTGTCAGCGATCGTCCTCGAGATGTCACAACGTTGTCCCCCGACGGCGTCCGCCCAGGCCTAATCTGCCGGTCATGACCTCCTCCAACGACGGGCTCGTCGTCTACGGCACGACCTGGTGCGGCGACTGCAAGCGGGCCAAGCAGTTCTTCGGCGAGCAGCGTGTGCAGTACCAGTTCGTCGATGTGGACAGCGATGCCGAGGGGATGGCCTACGTCCAGCAGGTCAACCAGGGCAAGAGCATCATCCCGGTCATCCGTTTCGCCGACGGTTCGACACTGGTCGAGCCGAGCAACGCCGAGATGGCCGCCAAGTTGGGTCTGCGGACCGAGGCCAAACAGCCCTTCTACGACCTGATCGTCGTGGGCAGCGGCCCGGCCGGGTTGACCGCTGCGCTGTACGCCGCGCGGGAGGGCATCTCGACGCTGGTGGTGGAACGGGCCGGTGTCGGCGGGCAGGCCGGCGTGACCGAGCTGCTCGATAACTTCCCGGGCTTCCCCGAGGGGGTGACCGGCGCGGACTTCGCCGACCGGCTCCGACAGCAGGCCGAGCGGTTCGGGGTGGAGATCTTGACCGCCCAGTCCGTCGACGAGCTCGTCGTCGAAGGGAAGTACCGCGGCATCCGCACCGGCGACGGCAAGGAATACCTCAGCTTCGCCGTGCTGCTCACCCTCGGTTCGACGTACCGCCGGCTGGGGGTGCCGGGTGAGGAGGACTTCATCGGGGCTGGCGTGCATTTCTGTGCGACCTGCGACGGGGCGTTCTACCGCGGCAAGAAGGTGCTCGTCGTCGGCGGCGGCAACAGCGCGGGCGAGGAGGGCGTGTTCCTGACGAAGTTCTCCTCCGACGTCACGATCGCCACGATCGGCGACGGGCTGACCGCCAGCAAGGTGGTGCAGGAGAAGGTGGCCGAAAACCCCGCGATGACGGTGCTGGCGCACACGACCGTCGCGGCGTTCAAGGGTGACGGCAAGCTCGCGACGGTCCTGCTGGAGGACACCGAGAGCGGCGAGCAGCGCGAACAGGCCTACGACGGCGTCTTCGTGTTCATCGGGCTGTCGCCCAACACCGAGCTGGCCCAGGGCGTCATCGACCTTGACGCGGCGGGCTTTCTGCTCACCGATGCCGGCATGCAGACCAGTGTCCCGGGGGTGTTCGCGGCCGGCGACGTGCGCAGCGGCAGCACCAAGCAGGCGGCGTCGGCGGCCGGTGAGGGCGCGGCCGCGGCGTTGGCGATCCGCCGCTACGTCGAGCCGTTGGTCAGCGGCGCCCGCCCGCTGGCCGTCGAGTAGGCATCCTGGCCGGGTTCTTCAGCCTCTTGTCAGCGCCGCGAACCATCGGCCACCCGCTTGCCACTGCTCGG
>JAYTOZ010000420.1:0-1907 GCA_043747515.1 Frankiales bacterium
GTGCGCGCGGCCGGGCAGATGGCATTGACGGTGATGCCGTGCTTCCACTGCTCCATGCCGACGATCTGGGCGAATGCCGCGATGCCCGCCTTGGCCGCGCCGTAGTTGCTCTGGCCGAAGTTGCCCAGGATGCCGCTGGTGCTGGCGGTGCAGACGACGTGGCCGCCCTGGCCGGCTTCGCGCCAGTGGTTGATCGCGGCGTGCGTCGGCGCGTAGTGCCCGCGCAGGTGCACCTTGATGACGGCGTCCCACTCCTGGACGGTCATCTTGGCAAGCGTCCGGTCGCGCAGGATGCCGGCGTTGTTGACGAGCGCATCGAGCCGGCCGAATTCCTCGACCGCCGTCCGCACGATCGAGTCGGCGTGGTCGACCTCCGAGCAGTCCCCGAGATGGACGACGGCGCTGCCGCCGGCCGCCCGGACCTCCTCGACGACGGACTGCCCGGCGGCCTCGTCGACCTCCCCGACGACGACGCTGGCGCCCTGCCGGGCGAGCTCCAACGCCTCACCCCGGCCGATGCCTCGACCAGCGCCCGTGACGATCGCGACCTTGCCATCCATCAGTCCCATGGGCGCTGAACCTAGTACGTCGCACACCGCGGCACCGACCCTCCCGTAGCCCGGACAGACCGGGCGCGGACCGGGTTGGGCGGCGCCTGAGCTGGGCAACTCCCGAGAGCACGCCACAGCCGTCCGACGTCGTACGGAGCCACTGGTCATGACCCCACCACTTGCTGCCACCACCCACCTGCTTGCTGCCGCCCTGGCGACCGGTCCTGCGGCGCTCGATGCGCTGTACGGCGCGCCGGCGGCCGACCGGCGAGACCGGTTCCTCACCCTGCTCGCCATCTACGACCTGCACACCGCCCCGCTCGAGGTGGTCGGTGCAGCCGCCCGGCACCAGGGTCACCCAGCGGTGGCCGACCTCAAGAGCCGCTTGGAGACCCAGTGGCTCGACGAGCTCGACACTGCGTGGCAGCGGGCCCCTCAGCTGCCCGACGCGAGCACCCCGGCCGGCGCGGTGGCCGCGATGCGGACCGTCGCGGCTCGGGACCGGCTCCCGACGGCCTACCGGTGGCTTGCCAAGCAGGCGTCGTGGTCCGAGCTGGTCAACTTCCTCGCCGTGGAGGGCGGACCGGATGGCGGCTTCGACGACCTGGTCGCCGTCTGCCAGATCGGGCTGAGCGGATCCGCCAAACTCGAGCTGGCACAGAACTACTGGGACGAGATGGGTGGCGGCGACCCCGACGGCGTCCACACCACCCTGCACGAGCGGCTCGTCGAAGCCGTCCAGATGCCCCAGGTGCCGCGCCACGACCAACCGGTGGAAGCCCTCGAGCGGTCCGCCCTCGGCGGTCTGCTGGCCACCAACCGCTGGCTCCAGCCCGAGATGCTCGGCGCCCTGGGCCTGCTCGAGCTGCAGGCCGGGCCGCGCTGCCGCCTGGTGCTCCAGGCCTTCGACCGGCTGGGCGCCCCTGCCGCGGCGTACCCGTTCTATGTCGAACACGCCGAGGTCGATCCCCGGCACGGCCGGGACTGGGTGGACAAGGCGATCGCCCCGCTGGTCGACGCCCACCCCGAGTGGGGCCCACGGATCGTCAAGGGCGCCTGGTGGCGCTCGGCGATCAACCTGCGGTTCTTCGAGGCGCTGCGCCTGAACCTATCGGCCCACGAAGAGCCCACCGCCGCCTGACCGCCGCTTAAGGTGCGGCCCATGGCACAGATCGGCGTCACCAGCGAGGTCGGGCGGTTGCGCACGGTGCTGCTGCACCGCCCCGGCCCCGAGCTCTCGCGACTGACGCCCCGCAACAACGCTGATCTGCTCTTCGACGGCTTGCCCTGGGTTGCCAGGGCGCAGGAGGAACACGACGGCTTCGCCGAGGCCCTCCGCAGCCGGGGCGTCGAAGT
>JAYTOZ010000421.1:0-5017 GCA_043747515.1 Frankiales bacterium
CCCATCCGCGTGCTGGTCGTCGACGACCACGCGCTGTTCCGCCGCGGCCTGCAGATGGTGCTCGAGCAGGAGCCGGACATCGAAGTCGTCGGGGAGGCCAGTGACGGGAGCGAGGCGGTCGAGCAGGCCGCCGACACGCTGCCCGACATTGTGCTGATGGACGTCCGGATGCCCAAGCGCGGCGGCATCGACGCCTGCACGGCGATCCACGAGACCGTGCCGTCCGCAAAAATCATCATGTTGACGATCTCCGACGAGGAGGCCGACCTCTACGACGCCATCAAGGCCGGGGCGATGGGGTATCTGCTCAAGGAGATCTCGATCGAGGAGGTCGCCTCGGCCATCCGGGCGGTGCACGGTGGCCAGTCGCTGATCAGCCCGTCGATGGCCAGCAAGCTGCTGACCGAGTTCGCCTCCATGATCAAGCGATCGGATGACCGTCAGCAGGTTCCCACCCCCCGGCTGACCGATCGCGAGATGGAGGTCCTCAAGCTCGTCGCCAGGGGCCTGAACAATCGCGACATCGCCAAGGAGTTGTTCATCAGCGAGAACACGGTCAAGAACCACATCCGCAACATCTTGGAGAAGTTGCAGCTGCACTCCCGGATGGAGGCCGTCGTCTACGCCGTCCGCGAGAAGCTGCTCGAGATCACCTGAGCTCGGGCGCGGCCCCCGGCGCGACAGCTCAGGTGACCCGGCTGCAGACCACCATGTCGCGGGGGCAACCGGCTCGGTCCCGGATCGGCCGCCGGGCGACGCCCTCGCGCGTGAACCCTCTTGCTCGGCCGTCCGGCGCGAGGCCGGGTTGCCGACGTCGGACAGCATCTCGATCCGGGCCAGGCCGAGCTCGGCGAGCAGCGCCGCGGCGCGGCGCGACTAGCCCCCGGCCGCGGGCTCACGGGGCGGTCCAGTAGCCGACCTCGGCCAGCCCGGCCGCTGCGGTAGCGAGAGCCCGGCAGCGCCGAGCAACTCCCCGGTGCCAGCGTCGGTCGCCGCGAGCTCGGCCGCCCGGCCGCTCGCCCGGTTGGCCGTCGTGGGCTGCTCGACGAAGGCGGCGGTCGCGCACCTGCTCGTCCACCAGCAGCGACCCGGTCCAGCCGTCGCGCCACAGCCCCCGCTGCAGCACCGCCCGGCGGGCAACGCCCTCGATGGTGAACCCGGACCGCTCGGCGACCGCCCGCGACCCCAGTCGCCCGGGGAGGCACGCCAGGTCACCCGCTCGAGCCCGAGCGCGCCGAGCGCCCAGCGGCAGGCTGCCGCGACCGACTCCGAGGCGGACCCCCCGCCCCGCGCCTGCCCGGCCGTCCAGGAGCCCACCTCGGGGCCCGCAACGCCAGCCCAACCGCTCCGCGCAGGTCACCACGTGTCGCGTCCAGCACCCCGAAGGACGCACCGGCCCCCTGCGCCCAGCCGGCCGGCGACACCTCCGACGCCCACTGCCGCGCGTCGATGCGCGTGTAGGGCGACGGCACGGTCGTCCAGCACCGCACCCTGTCGTCCCGGCAGGCGGCGTGCACGGCCGGGGCGTCGGCCGGTTCCCCGGGGGCGCAGGACGAGATGGCCGGTGGTGATGCCGGTCGGGTCCATCTGTCGACGGTGCCAGGGCACGTCGTACCGGCGCCAACCGTTTCCGTCGTGCGCGCCGCCTACGATGCGCGTACGGCGGGGTCGTCCCGCCGCAGGCTGAGGGAGTCCCGCGCGTGGTCCTGTCGAAGCTCCTGCGCGCCGGCGAGGGCAAGATCCTGCGCCGGCTGAAGTCGATAGCCGACGCGGTCAACGACCTCGAGGACGAGATCAAGGCGCTGACCGACGCCGAGCTCCGAGGCGAGACCGACACCTTCCGGGCCCGCCTGGCCGACGGCGAGACGGTCGACGACCTGCTCGTCGAGGCCTTCGCGGTCGCTCGCGAGGCCGCCTGGCGCACCCTCGGGCAGCGCCACTTCGACGTCCAGGTGATGGGCGGCGCGGCGCTGCACCTGGGCAACATCGCCGAGATGAAGACCGGTGAGGGCAAGACCCTGACCTGCGTGCTCCCGGCCTATCTCAACGCGCTCGATGGCAAGGGCGTCCACATCATCACTGTCAACGACTACCTCGTGCAGGTCGGGGCCGAGACGATGGGCCGGGTGCACCGCTTCCTGGGGCTCACCGTCGGCGTTATCCTGGCCAACGAGCGACCCGAGCAGCGTCGCCCGTCGTACGCGTGCGACATCACCTACGGCACCAACAACGAGTTCGGCTTCGACTACCTGCGCGACAACATGGCCTGGAGCAACGCCGAGCTGGTTCAGCGTGGGCACCATTTCGCGGTCGTCGACGAGGTCGACTCGATCCTCATCGACGAGGCCCGCACCCCGCTGATCATCAGCGGCCCGGCCGACATGGCGACCAAGTGGTACCAGGAGTTCGCCCGGATCGTGCCGCGACTGGTGCGCGACGTGGACTACGAGGTCGATGAGAAAAAGCGCACCGTTGGCGTGACCGAAACCGGTGTGGAGAAGGTCGAGGACCAGCTGGGCATCGACAATCTCTACGAAGCGGTCAACACCCCGCTGGTCGGCTATCTCAACAATGCGCTGAAGGCGCAGACGCTCTACAAGAATGACAAGGACTATGTCGTCCAGGACGGCGAGGTGCTCATCGTCGATGAGTTCACTGGCCGGATCCTGGCCGGCCGCCGCTACAACGAGGGCATGCACCAGTCGATCGAGGCGAAGGAAGGCGTCGCGATCAAGGATGAGAACCAGACCCTCGCCACCATCACCTTGCAGAACTATTTCCGGCTCTATAAGCGGCTGTCCGGGATGACCGGGACGGCGGCGACCGAGGCAGCGGAGTTCGACCAGACCTACAAGCTCGGCGTCGTCCCGATCCCGACCAATATGCCGATGGTCCGGCTCGATGAAGCCGACGTGGTCTACAAAACCGAGGCAGCGAAGTACGACGCGGTCGTCGAGGACATCGCCGACAAGCACGAGGCCGGCCAGCCGGTCCTCGTGGGCACCGTGTCGGTCGAGAAGAGCGAGCACCTGTCGCAGCTGCTGCGCGAGCGGGGCATCCCGCACGAGGTGCTCAACGCCAAGCAGCACGACCGCGAGGCCGTGATTGTCGCGCAGGCCGGCCGCAAGGGGGCAGTCACGGTCGCCACCAACATGGCCGGCCGCGGCACCGACATCATGCTCGGCGGCAACCCCGACTTCATCGCGGCGGCCGAGCTGCGCCGGCGCGGACTGTCCCCGGTCGACACTCCGGAGGACTACGAGGCGGGCTGGAGCGACGCGCTCACCGCGGCCAAGGCCGGCACCGTCGCCGAGCACGAACAGGTCGTCGCCGCGGGCGGGCTCTACGTCCTTGGCACCGAGCGGCACGAGTCGCGGCGCATCGACAACCAGCTTCGCGGGCGCTCCGGCCGCCAGGGCGACCCCGGGCTGTCGCGGTTCTACCTCTCACTCGGCGATGACCTCATGCGGCTGTTCAACGCCGGCGCGGTCGAGTCGATCATGGATCGGCTCAACATCCCTGAGGACGTCCCGATCGAGTCCAAGATGGTCTCGCGAGCCATCCGCTCGGCGCAGAGCCAGGTCGAGGGCCAGAACTTCGAGATCCGCAAGAACGTGCTGAAGTACGACGAGGTGCTCAACCGCCAGCGCACGGTCATCTACGACGAGCGGCGCAAGGTGCTCGAAGGCGCCGACCTGCACGAGCAGATCCGCAACATGGTTGACGACGTCCTGGAGCTCTACGTCCTCGCCGCGACGGCCGAGGGCTATCCCGAGGAATGGGATCTCGAGCAGCTCTGGACCGCGCTCGGCACCCTCTATCCGGTGGGCATCCCACTGGAGCAGATCGAGCAGGACCGTTCGATCCTGTCGACGGAGTACCTCGTCGAGGAGCTCAAAGCCGACGCTCAGCGGGCGTACGACGCACGCGAGGCCGCCCTCGGCGTGAGCCCCACCGACGAGCCGGTCATGCGCGAGCTCGAGCGGCGGGTGCTGCTGTCGGTGATGGACCGCAAGTGGCGCGAGCACCTGTATGAGATGGACTACCTGCAGGAGGGCATCGGCCTTCGCGCGATGGGCCAGCGCGACCCGTTGGTTGAGTACCAGCGTGAGGGCTTCGACATGTTCGGGGCGATGATGGAGGCGATCAAGGAGGAGTCCGTCGGCTTCCTGTTCAACGTCGAGGTCGAGCCGGCCGAGCACCCGCCGGCGCAGGACCTCATCGCGACCGGTCCCGGCGAGCAGGGCGGGGAGCTCATGGTGGAGCACCTGTCGCTCGGCGAGGTGGCGGCCGGTCTGGCTGGCTCGCCGCCGACTGCGCCGGCTGCCCCGGGTGGGGTGGCCGGGTCCCCCGTCGCCTCGGCCGCTCCGGTCGCCTTCGCTGAACAGCAGTCGCTGGCCGTCGAGCACCCCGTGCTGCCCAGCTCGGTCGAGGGCCCCGACGCCGACAGTGCCTCCGCCAAGGTGGTCCTGCCGCCGGCAGCGCCCGCCGCCGCGCAGCCGCCGGCCAGGACGGCCCTGCCCGACAGTTTCGGCCGGCCCGAGCGGCCGGCGTCGCTGCAGTACTCCGCACCGAGCATCGACACCGGCGGGGTCCAGACCTCGACCGGCTCGGTCGATCCGCTCACCGGGCAGGTCAGTGGCGGCGGCGAGCAGTCCCGCAATGCGCTCTGCCACTGCGGGTCGGGCAAGAAGTTCAAGCGCTGCCACGGTGACCCCCGCGCGCGGTGAGGGTCGCTTGGACCTGACCGGAAGCGGGCCCGAGGGCGACGAGCGGTCGATGGCCGTGCAGCTGCGCGGGCTGGTCAAGCGGTTCGGCCAGGTGGTCGCGGTGGCGGGCGCTGACCCAGATGTGCGACGCGGCAGCTTGTTCGGGCTGCTCGGACCCGACGGCGCCGGCAAGACCACGTGGCGATGGCCACGCCCGCTGCGACCGGACGCAGGTGGGGCCCGGGTGGACGGGGTCGACATCTGGGCGCAGCCACTGCTCGCCTGCTCCGGGCGTTGTGCGTGAGCAC
>JAYTOZ010000422.1:0-1740 GCA_043747515.1 Frankiales bacterium
CCGGTGGCCGGTGTCACGGTGGCCGTCGGTGTCGACGCCGACGCAAGGTTCTCGGCGGTGACCAGAAGCTGGGGAAAACCCATGGGGGCGCGCAAGCCGTCGCGGGTCAGGCCCACCGCGCGGCCCGGGAGCTGCTCACTCTGGATCAGGCGGCCGTCGGTGGCGAGCGCGTGCAGCGGCCGGCCGGACCCGCCGAAGTAGTCACCGTTGATCGCGGCAACCGCGCTGGCCCGCCGGGCCATTTTCGTCGGCGTCTCGAGCACGCCCAGGCGCCCGCCGCCCAGCACGGTGTCAGGGCTGGAGGCGGCCGAGAGCACGACCCGGGTCACGTTGGCGACGAACGGCCCGGAGGGATCTCGCAGCCGCTCGTGCGTGACCCCGGGTGCTAGACCGCGGACGCGGCGTACGACGGGGAGGTCCCCGGTCGCGCCGTACACGCTGGTTTGCGTATGGCCGTCGGCGCCACGGAAACTCCAGGTACCGGTACCTGGGTGGAAGACCCCGAGCGTGTCGGTGCCGTCGTGGTCCCAGTCACCCGCGACCGGCAGATCGCCCCGCACACCGTAGGTGAAGGAAGCGAGGTTGCTCCCGTCGACCTGCTCGAACAACCGGTTGCCGCGCAACACACCGAGGTCGCTGCGGCCGTCGCCGTTCCAGTCACCCGCGACCGGGCGGTCCCCGACCTGCCCGAAGTGGATGACCCTGCTCGTGGTGCCGAGGTTGCCATTTTTGAAAAACCAGGTGCCGCGCCGGAACACCGCCATCGTGTCAGTGCCCTTGCCATCCCAATCGCCGAGCAGCGGGACGTCGCCGCGCTGGCCATAGCGGACGTTATCGATGGTCCCGCCGCGGCTGTTGCGAAGCAGCCACAACCCGTTACGGAACAGGTGAAGCGAGTCGTTGCCGTTTCCGTCGAGGTCGCCGGCGACCGGGACGTCGCCCGGTAGCCCCTCGGCGTACGTCGTGGAGACGCCCGGGCCGAGGTCACGACGCAGGTGCCACGACCTGCCGCGGCGCAGGCCGATCCGGTCGTAACCGAGGTCGGAGCCGGCAGTGGGCGTAAAGGACAGGGATGCCCGGGGGACAGCTGCGCGGGCCGGCGAGCCCGGCAGCAGCGGCGCGAGGCCCCCGACGAGAGCGGAAAGGGCAAGCACAGGCAGGGCGCGACGGAGGACGCGAATCACGGAAGGTCCTAGCGAGGGGGTGTCAGACGGTGGGAGGAGGTGCGGCCTTGGCAGGATCTGTCACCCGCACCATGCCACGCCGAGATGAGTCCGTTGCCCCGAACGCGCCGCTCTGTCATCCCATTGTGGCACCGGTCCCGACGCAGCTCCTCGCTCGCATGCTCGCTGACGGCCGAACCTGGGAAGGCCAGTCGCACTTGGCGGTTTGGGCGTTGTCCAAGCCTGACCGGCGGAGTTGGCCAAGGACGGTGACCGGGTCGACCGGCATGTCCTGCTCGAGGGGCCGATCGCCCGGCGACGTAGGCATGCTGCGGCACTGGCCACTGCAGTTCGGTGAGCCTGGCAACGACACCACACCCATGTAAGCCTCACTGAACGGTATTGCGGCCGACCCACAGCGGCGGCGTCAGAACTCGGCCCACAGCGGCCCCGTCGGCGGCGTCACCGGTCCGCACCCACGAGGTCCTCGGCAAACGGCTGAACGATTTGCTCCGATCGGCGCTAAGCGGACCAGCTAGGCCTGCCGAGGTAATGGAGGACTCGGAGCGCACGGGAG
>JAYTOZ010000423.1:0-7148 GCA_043747515.1 Frankiales bacterium
CCGTGGACGCCGCCGCCCGGGTGGGTTGCAGCGCCACAGAGATAGAGCCCGCCGAGTGGTACGGCGTACGGCGACCATCCGGCGACCGGCCGAAAGACCAGCAATTGGTCCGGGGCGGCCGACCCGCCGGCCACGTCACCACCGATCAGGTTGGGGTCGCGCCGTTGCAGCCCGAGCGGGGTCGTGACAGTGGTCTCGACCACCAGATCATGAAGCCCGGGCGCATGGACCTCGAGGCGGTCCAGCATTCGGTCGGCGAATCCTGGCGCCCAGTCGGCGGCCAGCTCGTCGGCCGCGTCACCCCTCGGGACGGCCGGACAGCGGCACTCCACCCAGAGCGCGGCCGCACCGAGCGGCACCCGGGCAGGGTCGGCCCGGTCCTGCTGACCGACGATGAGCGCAGGGTCACCCGGGAGCAGGCCCCGAGACACCTGCGCCTGCGCGGTCGCGACCTCGTGGACATCGCCCGTGACGTGGACGACCAGTGCCTCGGCGAGGCTGTCGGCCGCCCATGGCGCGGGAGCCGAGAGGTCGACGTCGAGCCGGCAGAAGCCACTGGCGTATCGGTGTCGCCGCAGCTGGGCGAGCCAGGCAGCTGGCAGGTGCTGCTCACCGACGAGGTCACGGGCCAGCAGTTCTGGCGCGACATCAGCGACCACCGCCCGTCGTACGCCGATGCCGGTGCCGTCGGCGCACCGGACGCCGACCGCACGACCGCCGCGGACGACCACCTGCGTCACGCGTACACCGGTGCGGACGACGACACCGGCCTGCTCGGCGGCCTGTACGAAGGCCGCCGCCAGCATGCCCGCACCCCCGACCGGCACCGGCATGCCGCGGCTCTGGGCGACCATCGCCAGCAACAGGGCCGGCGGCATCGAGCCGGCTGCGTCGATGGCGACGTCACCGTGCGTGGCGTGGCCGGTGACGAGCATGCGAGCGGCAGCCTGCTCGAAGCTCGCTGCCGACCAGGCCTCCACCGGTTCGAGCAGCGCCTGCAGCTGCTGCAACCCGCCGCGCACACCCAGGGCGGTCGCGGCCCGGAGCAGCGGCACTGACGGGATCGGCCCGAGCCCGGCCCGGAACAGCCGTGCCCCGGTCCGCTCCCACCAGGCGTGCAGCGCGAGCCAAGCGGGGCCGTCGACCCCGAGGCCGTCAGCCGTCCGGCCGGGATCGGCCCACAGCAACGCCGGCTCGGCCGAGCCGTGCAGCATCGCCACCGGCAACTCGGTGGTGGCCCACTGCACCCGGTCGGCCAGGCCGAGATCGCCGAACACCGGCGAGTCGTGCAGTACCCCGAAGAACGCCGCACCCCAGTCGTGCAGGTAGCCGCGCGAGGTCGTCAGGCTGCCGACCGCGCCACCGGCGACGTCGGCTTGCTCCAGCACCTCGACCGACCAACCGGCCCGGGCCAACAGCGTCGCGGCGACCAGACCGTTGTGGCCGCCGCCGATGACGACCGCATCGACTGCCATCCGCCGAGGCTGTCACAGGGTTGGTGCACACTGCCCGCGGAGGGTCGAGCCACCGCTGGGAGAGGGCCCCTTCATGCACTTCACCGTCCGGCTGTCCGACCGCAGTCTGAACATCGACGCCGACGAACACCGGGTCGAGGGTGGCTGGCACGTCTTTCGACGCACCGCGATCGTGATGGGCCAGCCGCGCACCGTCGTGGCCCTGCGCCTGCCGGCCCGCGACGTCCGATCAGTCCACAGCTGACCCCTCCTGCCGCCCTGCCGCCCTGCCGCCGCGCACCTGCCGACCTGCCGCCGCGCACCTGCTGCTGCTGCAGACCTCGGCGACGACCCGCCGGGCCGGGTGATCCACAGTGAGACTGCGGCTACTTCCCCCGCTCACGACCACACCGGCAGCAAGGGGTCACCGCCACCGCCACCGCCACCACCGCCGCCGCCACCGCCACCGCCAGCACCGCCAGAGATCCCCGGTCCTCGACTGCCCGTTGGTGATCATTGTGCGGCGGCCGACTCGTCAGTGCCCTCCGCCGCACAGCGATCACCCGGTCCGGCGCCGGATGATCCTTGCGCAGCTCTCGGGCGGCAGACGCGCGCGGGCCCGGCGGCTCCGCGGGGGGAGGCGCCGGGCCCGGCGTACGACGTACTGGTGGTGCTAGTGCGAGTGCCCGTGCCCGCCGCCGTGACCGGCATCCTCGGACTCGGCCGGCTTGTCGGCAACGAGGGTCTCGGTCGTCAACAGCATCGCGGCGATCGAGGCGGCGTTGCGGACGGCCGAGCGGGTGACCTTGACCGGGTCGACGACGCCCTGGGCGACGAGGTCACCGTATTCGCCTGTGGCGGCGTTGAGGCCGTAGCGCAGGCCTTCGGTCAGTCCACCCTCGCGAGCCCGGTTGACGGCGACACGGCCCTCCAGGCCGGCGTTCTCGGCAATCCAGCGGGCCGGCTCATCGAGCGCCTTGCGGACGATGTGGACACCGACGAGCGCGTCGCCGGTCAGCCCGAGGCCGCCCTCGAGCACCTTGGCGGCGTGCACGAGCGCGGCGCCGCCACCGGGGACGATGCCCTCCTCGACCGCTGCGCGGGTCGCCGAGATGGCGTCCTCAAGCCGGTGCTTGCGCTCCTTGAGCTCGACTTCGGTGTGCGCGCCGACCTTGATGACACCGACGCCACCGGCGAGCTTGGCGAGCCGCTCCTGCAGCTTCTCCTTGTCCCAGTCGCTGTCGCTGCCCTCGATCTCCTGCTTGATCTGGGCGATCCGGCCGGTGACGTCCTCGCGGCTGCCGCCGCCGTCGACCATCGTGGTGGTGTCCTTGGTGACCGTGATGGTGCGGGCCTTGCCGAGGACTTCCAGGCCGACCTGGTCGAGCTTGAGGCCAACCTCGGCGCTGACGACCTGGGCGCCGGTGAGCACGGCCATGTCCTGCAGCATCGCCTTGCGACGGTCCCCGAAGCCGGGCGCTTTCACAGCGGCAACCTTGACGGTCTTGCGGATCGAGTTGACGACCAGGGTCGACAGCGCCTCGCCGTCGACGTCCTCGGCCACGATCAGCAGCGGCTTGCCGGACTGCACAACCTTCTCGAGCAGCGGCAGCAGGTCGGCGATGGCCGAGATCTTGCCGTTGACGATCAGCACGCTCGAGTCCTCGAGGACGGATTCCATCCGCTCGGCGTCGGTGACGAAGTAGGGGCTGATGTAGCCCTTGTCGAACTGCATGCCCTCGGTGAGTTCGAGCTCCAGGCCGGTGGTCTGGCTCTCCTCGACGGTGATGACGCCGTCCTTGCCGACCTTGTCCATGGCCTCGGCGACGAGCTCGCCGACCCGGGGGTCCTGGGCACTGATAGCGGCGACCGCGGCCACCTCGGCGGGGGTTTCGACCGGGCTGGCGGCGGCGAGCAGCGCCTCGCTGACCGCCTCGACGGCCGCGTCGATGCCAGCCTTGAGGCCCATCGGGTTGATGCCGGACGAGACGGCCTTGAGGCCTTCGTGGACCATCGCCTGGCCCAGCACCGTCGCGGTCGTGGTGCCGTCACCGGCGACGTCGTTGGTCTTGGTGGCGACCTCCTTGGCAAGCTGCGCGCCCATGTTCTCGTACGGGTCCTCGAGCTCGATCTCGCGGGCGATGGTCACGCCGTCATTGGTGATCGTCGGGCCGCCGTACTTCTTGCCGATGACGACGTTGCGGCCCTTGGGGCCGAGCGTCACCTTGACGGCGTTGGCGAGCGTGTCGACGCCGCGCTCGAGCGAGCGGCGGGCGTCCTCGGAGAAACTCAGGGTCTTGCTCATGCAGGGTCCTCTCGGTGGTGCTGAAGATGGTGCTGGAGATGTTGGTGCTGGAATTGGTGGCGATCGGCGTCAGGCTGAGCCGACAAACAAGCGACGCCCCGCGGCCCCGGGCGGGGTCTCGGGGCGTCGCAGTGTCGTGAAGTGGGCTTTCTACCCCTCGATGACGGCCAGCACGTCGCGGGCGGAGAGCACGAGGTACTCCTCGCCGGCGTACTTGACCTCGGTGCCGCCGTACTTGCTGTAGAGCACCTTGTCGCCGATCTTGACGTCGAGCGGCACACGTGCACCGTCCTCGAAACGACCCGGTCCGACGGCCAGGACGGTGCCCTCCTGGGGCTTCTCCTTGGCGGTGTCGGGAATGACGATGCCCGATGCAGTCGTCGTCTCGGCCTCGTTGGCCTGGACGACGATGCGGTCTTCGAGCGGCTTGATGGCGACCTTGGTCGCAGTGGACACGGTTCCTCCTACAGCATTGTCGAGGGGCGATCGCGGAGCCCGCCGTCGCGGGGGTCGAGCTCCTGTCGCTACTTGGCACTCTACCCATGCGAGTGCCAACTCCACAAGCCTGTACGCCGGGGCCGGCGAAACCGTCAGCTGCGGGCGGCCAGCACGGTCAACTCCCGCTGTTGCTCGCTCAGCGTGCCGAGCAGCGTTTCGAGCGCCGCCGGGTCCAGGGCCCGACTGTAGAGCCAGCCCTGACCGACCGGGCAGCGCAGCCGGCGCAGCACCGCCGCCTGATCGGGCTGCTCGATGCCTTCTGCCACGGTCTCGAAGCCGAGCGCGTCGCTGATGGCCAGAATCCCTTCGGCCAGGGCCGCGCCCTCACTGGTGTGGAGGGCGTCGACGAACGACTTGTCGATCTTGAGGATGTCGACCGGCATGTGCTGCAGATAGGCCAGCGAGCTGTAGCCGGTCCCGAAGTCGTCGACCGCGACCCGCACACCGACAGCGCGCAGCTCGCGCAGCCGGCCGACGAGCACGTCGTCAGCGCCGGTGGTGGTGAGCAGCACCGATTCGGTCACCTCGAGGACGAGCCGGTGGGGATCGAGGCCGGCGGACGACAGGGCGGCCAGCACGTCCTGGACGAAGTCGGGCTCGGCCAGCTGACGCACCGAGACGTTGACGGCCATCGACAGCCCCACCAGACCTGGGCTGGCGCCGAGGTCCCAGTGGACCGCCTGCGCGCAGGCGGTCCTGAGCACCCAGTCGCCGATGTCGAGGATGGCACCGCTCTCCTCGGCGAGCAGGACGAACTCCAGCGGCGGGACGAGGCCTCGATCGGGATGCTGCCAGCGCACGAGGGCCTCGACCCCGCGCCAGCGGCCGCTCTCCAGGTCGACCGTCGGCTGGTAGTGCAGCCGGAGTTCGCCGCGTTCGACGGCAACGGCGAGGTCGTGCTTGAGCGCGAGCGTAGCCACGATGGAGCTGTGCATCCCCGGTTCGAAGACCCGGGCCTGGGGACCGGTCCGGCGGCCATCGCGCTTCGCGACGTACATCGCGATGTCGGCGTTACGAAGCAACTCAAGACCACTGGTGGCCAGCCCGACGGCGGGTGGGGCGGCGATCCCGATACTCGCCCGCATCGTCAGGGTGCTGCCGGCCAGCTCGAACGGCGCGGCGAGCACAGTCATCAGCCGCTGCGCGAGCTCGCAGGCCTGCGCCTCGTCGGCCGGATCTTCGAACAGGACGGCGAACTCGTCACCGCCGAGCCGGGCGGCCGTGTCACTGGCGCGGATCTCGCCGACGAGCCGTGCCGACACCTCGCGGAGCAGCGCGTCACCCGCGTCATGCC
The DNA here is from genome assembly GCA_043747515.1 of Frankiales bacterium. GTDB lineage: Bacteria > Actinomycetota > Actinomycetes > Mycobacteriales > SCTD01 > JAYSQK01. Next base: position 5,552 of record JAYTOZ010000423.1, read on the forward strand.
CGAGCGAGTCGTTCACCAGCTTGAACTCGTCGAGGTCGAGAAAGAGCACCGCAAGGCCAGGGGCCACGTCACGCCGGGCCAGCGCATGCTCGAGCCGGTCCAGGAACAGGTCTCGGTTGGCCAACCCGGTCAGTCCGTCGTGGAAGGCCTGGTACCGCAGGGACTCCTCCAGCCGGCGATGCTCGGTCACGTCGCGGACGGTGAGCACGATTCCGCCGACCGCCTCGTCGCCACGCAGGTCTCGCAGCACGACCTCGACGTCGACCGAGGAGGTCCCGCAGGCACGCAGCAGTCGGCCGGACCAGGACGGCAGATCCGCGTCGTCGGGGTCACCGCTCAGGTGGGCGTCGAGGTGGGTGAGGAAGCCGAGCCGGTCCGCCGGGTCGACGAAGTCCTCGAACTGCTGCCCGACGAGGTCTTCGGCAGGCAGCCCCAGTACGGCCAACGACGCCGGCGACGCGGACAGCACGACCAGATCGGGCCGTACGACAGTGATGAGATCTGCGGCGTTGCGGGCCAGCGCGCTGAAGTGCCGCTCGCTCCTGGCCAGTGCGCGCTGCTCGGCGGCGGCCCGCTCGGCCAGCTCCTGACTGCGCAGGACGCGGGCGAACAGCACTGCCCACCAGCCGGTGGCCAGGCCCAGGACGAGCAGGAAGCCGGCCACCGCGGTGCGCTCGTAGGGCCAGCCGGTCCAGCCTCGGCGCGCCGCGATGCCGGGCAGCTCGTGCAGCCCGACCAACAGGGCGAACTCGACTGCAACAGCCACGAGGCCGGCCGCCACGGCCCGGACGGTGCTCGTGCTGCCGGTGTCTGCACCTGCAGTACCCACCCGTGCTCCCCACCTCGACTGTCCACCGCGCTTTGCTGCAAGATCGGCAAGTCGGCGATGGCCCTTGAGCGGCCCAGGCGGTCAGCGGCAGCACACGTCGGTCACGGCCATCGCGCTGTCGGCCGGCAGGTCGAGCGGCGAGGGCGCGACGCCGGCCTGGACCAGCCGGGCGCCGAGGGCGGCCACCATCGCGCCGTTGTCGGTACACAGCCCGGGGCGGGGCACCCGTAGCCGCAGCCCGGCGGCGTCGCAGCGTTCCTGGGCCAGCGCCCGCAGCCGGCTGTTGGCGGCGACCCCGCCACCGACCAGCAGTGTGTCGACACCGTACGCAAGGCAGGCCCGGACCGCCTTGGCGGTCAGCACGTCGACGACCGCCTCCTGGAAGCTCGCACAGACGTCCGCGACCGGCACCGGTCCGTCGTGCCGCTCGACCCAGCGGGCCACCGCCGTCTTGAGCCCCGAGAACGACACGTCGTACGACGGGTCGGCGCCCATGCCGCGCGGGAAGTTCATCCTTGCGGGGTCGCCGCCGGCGGCCAGGCGGTCGACCGGCGGACCGCCTGGAAAGCCCAGCCCGAGGAGCCTGGCGACCTTGTCGAAAGCCTCGCCGGCGGCGTCGTCGACGGTCTGCCCGAGCGGGGTCATCGTGCGGGTGAGGTCTTGGACGAGCAGTATCGAGGAGTGCCCGCCCGAGACGAGTAGGGCGATGCAGGGCTCGGGCAGCGGCCCGTGCTCGAGCACGTCGACGGCGACGTGGGCGGCCAGGTG
>JAYTOZ010000424.1:0-2038 GCA_043747515.1 Frankiales bacterium
GCGATGCCCGCGCCCCGGCTGTCGAGCCGCCCCAACAGGTCGACACGTGTCCCGCGAGCGTTCCTGCAAAGCCGTCGCTGCTCGGTCAGGGCAGTGTTCGCAGGGTGGGTTGGTTGCGCCAATGCTGGAGCCAGGTGTCGAGTTCGGCGGCTGGAACCGGTCGGCTGAACAGGTAGCCCTGGGCGGCGTCGCAATCCAGCGCTTGTAGGGCCCGCCAGGTCGCGTCGTCCTCGACGCCTTCGGCGATCGCGCGTAGGCCCAGGCGTTGGGCGAGGTCGATGCTGGTTCGGACGATGACGGCGTCTTTGGTGTCGCGGAGCATCCGCATGACGAACGACCGGTCGATCTTGAGTTCGTCGACGGGGAGGTCCCGTAGATAGCTCATCGAGGTGTAGCCGGTTCCGAAGTCGTCGATGGACAGGTGGACACCGAGGTCGTGCAGACGCCGGATCACCTCACCGGCCCGGACCGGATCGGCCATGATCGCGCTCTCGGTGATCTCCAACATGAGCAGGTCGGCGGGTACTCCGGTCCTGTTCAGGGCTTGCCGGACGGTCTCGGGAAGGGTGCTGTCGAGCAGGCAGCGGGCGGAGATGTTCACCGACACGACCAGTGGGGTGCCGGCCGCGGCCCAGCGGGCCGCCTGGTCCAGCGACAGGTTCAGCACGTGGGTGGTCAGTTCGTGGATGAAGCCGCTGCCTTCGGCGAGCGGGATGAATTCGTTCGGGGCGAGCAGCCCCTCGACCGGGTGCTGCCAGCGCACGAGCGCCTCGACGCCGAGCACGGTGCTGCCGAGCAGATCCACCGACGGTTGGTAATGCATGACGAGTTCGTCGTCGGTGACAGCCCGGCGGAGCTCGGACAGCAGGGCCAGTTTGCGGGGGTTGTGGTCGTCGAGGCGGTGGTCGTAGCTCTCGCACACCGTGTGGGTGCTCTTCGCGACGTACATCGCGATGTCGGCGCGTTGCAGGAGCAACTCGACATTGGTTCCGTCCTGGGGGAAGACGGCGACCCCAGCGCTGGCTTCGACCGCCAGCGACAGCCCGTCGACGAGGAACGGGCGGGTCAACGCTTCCATCGCCCGCCGGGTCACCTCGGCGAAGCGATCCTGTGGTCCGCCGTGCGCCGCAGCGCTCCCGCCGGCGGTCTCGTCGTCGGTGAGCAACAGGACGAACTCGTCGCCACCGAGCCGGGCAATCGTGTCGCCGGGGCGCAGGACCTCCCGCAGCCGTGGGCCGATCTGTTGCAGCAGCAGGTCGCCGTAACGATGCCCGAGGGTGTCGTTGATCTCCTTGAACCGGTCCAGGTCCAGCAGCGCGACGCCGACGCTGCATCCGGCCGGGAGGGCCTTGCCCAACGCCGTTTGGAGCTGCTCGGCGAACGCCAGCCGGTTCGGGAGCCCGGTCAGCGAGTCGTGCCGAGCCTGGTGGGCGTTCGCGACCGTCTGGACGAGGGCGTCCTGTTCGTAGCGGCGACGCATCCGCCACACCACCCAACACAGGATCAGGCCGAAGGCGAACGACCCGACGGTCGCTGCCAGCGCGACTGACTCGACGCGGCGCAGCTGTTTCCCGGCCGCGGCAGCGGCCTGGTTGTGCGAAGAGGCGCGGCCGTAGACATCGGCCTGTAGGTCGCTCGAGACCGGGTCGACCTGTTCATGGTCGATCTTCAACGCCAGCGCGGTGTCGCGGGCATCGGTGGCGTCGAACAGGGCGTGCACCGACACGACGTACGCCGCGTTCCGTTTGATGATCTCCCTGGCCTGGACGTCTTCGGCGGCGTTGCCGTGCAGCGACACCTGACGCATCGCTGCGTCCAGGGCGTGGACCGCGTCCAGGTGCAGCGCCCGGACCCCCGGGCCGGGCTCGACCCGGTACTTGCGTTCCAGGGACTCCTCCTGACTGACTGCGAATCTGGCATCGGCGTAGTCCACAACGAGCACACGTGAGCGGTCAGCCGCAGTCGCCGACGATCGCGTCACCAACGCCGACACAATGGCGACCGCTGTCAGCACCAGCACAATCATCGCCAGCGCCGA
>JAYTOZ010000425.1:0-8069 GCA_043747515.1 Frankiales bacterium
CGGCTGAGCAGGCCCGACCTGGCGCGTCGCTGCTCGGCGGTGAGCGGCGAGGTGTCCGCAAGGGCCTGGTCGAGCCGGGCGCGCACCGCAGCTGCGGGGCCCTCGACCTGCTCGGCCTCGGTGGCGCCGGGCAGGTCCCAGACCGGCACCAGCAGTCCGTGCGCCCGGAAGCTGCCGATATAGCGACTGCCCTCCCCGAGGGAGAGGCCGTCGCCGCCGGCGAGGCGGGCCATCGCGTCGAGCAGCAGTTCCTCGTCCTCGGGCAGCACCCATCGCAGGTGGGTGCGTTGGCGCATCCGGCACCAGTAGGCGCTGCTGACCGAGCCGAGCCGAGCCGTCGGGACGACCGAGGCGTTGGCCCCCTCGAGCGAAGCGGCAACCTCGCCGGTCGGGTCGTCGGTGCCGTCGACCCAGTAGTCGAAGCCGGCCTGCACGCTGACCTGCAGCGGCCTGTCGGCCAGCAGGTCCTGCAGCCTCGGGCCACGCTTCGGCAGGCCGATCGGTGTGATCGACGTGCCGGGCGCTGCCACAAGCACCTGTTCCAGGGCAGCGGCGAGGTCCCGGCTGACGTCGCCGGAGCGGCTCGCGACCTGCAGGCCGAGAAATGCCTTGCCGTCCGCGCGGACCATGCCCGGCCAGGCCAGCGGCAGCACGGTCGACAGCGTCACCTGTCGCCCGCCCGCGTCGCGCAAGGGCAGGAGCGCGGTCGCGGCCGGCACGATTTCGCGCAACGCCACCCACTCGGTCTCGTCGACCAGCCCCGCGAACGGGCGCGCCACGAACGCCGGCGCAGCCGCCTGGTGTCCGTGGCAGGCTTTGTAGCGCTTGCCGGACCCGCACGGGCAGGGGTCGCGCTGACCGACGACCGGGACCGTTCCGGTGGCCGCGGTCGGGGGCGGTGCACCCGTCGGGCGGGCAGGTGGGCGGCGACGGCTGCTGATGATGGGCTCCCCGGAAGCGAGCGTCCAGCGTAGGCCCCGGCTGCCGAGATCGGTCTCGATGGTCCAGGATGCGCGTCATGCGGGTCGCGGTCGTGGGTGCTGGCATCTCCGGCGTGGCCTGCGCGCGCGTCCTGACCCAGGCAGGTCACGACGTCGTCGTCCTCGACCGGGGTCGGGTGCCGGGTGGCCGGATGGCCTCGCGCCGCGTCGAGGGGCGCTACGTCGACCTCGGGGCGAGCTATCTGACCGCCCGTGACCCGGCCTTCGTCGCCGTCGTCGAGGACTTGGTGGCCGCCGGGATCGCCCGGCCCTGGACCGACACTTTCCAGGTGGCGTCGCCGGCCGGCCCCGGCGCGCGCAAGTCCGGCCCGATCCGGTATGCCGCACCGGGCGGTCTGCGCTCACTCGTGACCGAGTTGGCAGCCGGTCTCGACGTACGGCAGGAGGTCGAGGTCGTCGCCGTCGGGCCCGGTCCGAGGGTCGACGGCACGGCCTACGACGCGGTGGTGCTGGCCATGCCCGATCCGCAGGCACTGCGGCTGCTGGACCCTTCCCTGGTCGCCGAGCGCGCAGCGATCGAGGGGCGGGCGTGGGAGCCGACGCTGGCGCTGGCTGCCGGCTGGCCGTCGCGGGCCTGGGACTTCGACGGACTGTTCGTCAACGACTCGGCGGTCCTGGACTGGGTGGCCGACGACGGGGCCCGCCGGGGCGACGGGGCGCCGGTGCTCGTCGCCCACTCGACCCCCGGCTTCGCAGCGAGCCGGTTGGTGGACCCAGCGGCGGCAGGCCCGGAGCTGGTTGCGGCCCTGCGCGGGATGCTCGGCCTCGGCGAGCCGACCTGGTCCCGGGTCCAGCGCTGGACGTTCGCCAAGCCGGTGGGCACCCGCGAGCTGTCGCACTGGCTCGGCGAGGCCCGGATCGGTCTGTGCGGCGACGGTTGGGGCGCCGCGAAGGTCGAGGCTGCCTGGCTGTCCGGCACGGCACTGGGGCGGGCGCTGGCCTAGCGCTCGCAGCGACCGAGCGCGAGCAACACCTGACGCGGCCGGTTGGTGATCACCGCGTCGACCCCAAGGCCGAGCACCAGGTCGATGTCGACCGGTTCGTCGACGGTCCAGACGTGCACCCGATGGCCCTGCTCGTGCACCCGCCGAACGTAGCCGGGATGGGCCGTCAGCACCTCCAGGGACGGGCCGGCGACCGACACCTGCGGCGGCAGGCTGCCGTCCCGGTAACGCATCGGCACCCGGTCCAGCAGCAGCACGGTCGGCACCGACGGGACCATCGCGTGCACGCGCCGCAGCGAGGTCGCCGCGAAGCTCATCACCGTCACCCGGGACGCTTCTCGGGTCGCCGGCGTGGCGACACCGAAGCGGTCCAGCAGGTCGACCAGCGCCTTCTCCACCAGCCCGCCGTACCTGGTCGGGTGCTTGGTCTCGACGTGCAGCTGGACCGGGTGCTCGTGGTCCAGGGCCAGCTGCAGCAGCCGTTCGAAGGTGAGCACCCGGTGCCGGTCGCGGTCGGGTTCCTCCGACGACGCGCCGGGCGGCAGGTCGGCTCGGCGGGCCTTCCAGCTGGCGAAGTCGAGCTCGGCGAGCTCGGCCAGCTCGAGCGTCGAGACGACCCCGCGACCGTTCGAGGTGCGGTCCACCCGTCGGTCGTGCACACACACCAGCACGCCGTCGCGGGTCAGCCGGACGTCGCATTCGAGCGCATCGGCACCCTCGTCGATCGCCGATTCGTACGCCGCGAGGGTGTGCTCTGCGTGCGCGTCTGAGGAGCCCCGGTGTGCAACCACGAGCACCACGTGAGCATCCTTGCCTACCCGGCGGGGGGCCTGCGGCGGACGAGCTCAGGCGCGTCGTTGACCACGTCCTGCACAGCCTCACCGGCCAGCGTCCGCTGCAGGTTGGCCTGCGATCTGGCGACGACGCGCATGGCCGCCTCGCCGGTCGCACCGGCCATGTGCGGGCTGAGCAGGACCCCGGGCAGGTCGCGCAATGGTGAACCGGCTGGCAGCGGTTCGGCGGCGAACACGTCGAGCGCGGCGCCGCCGAGCCGCCCCTCGCGCAGCGCCTCGATGAGGGCGGGCTCGTCGATCACCAGACCGCGGGCGGCGTTGACGACCAGCATCCCGGGCTTGGCCCGGGCGAGCAATGCGGTGTCGAGCAGGTGCCTGGTCTGCGCGGTCAGCGCGATCACGACGATCAGTACGTCGCTGGTGGCGACCAGGTCGGCGAGCTCACGCCGCCGGGCCGGCGCGTCGTCGTGGACCCGGCGCGACCAGTACGACACCTGGCAGTCGAGCGCTGCGAACACCGTGGCGACGCGCCGGCCGATCGCGCCCATGCCGACGACACCGATCGACAGCCCGGCGAGCTCGCGGCCACCGAGACCGGTCTGCGGCCACGCACCGCGGCGGACCGCGGCGTCGGCTTCGACGGTTCTGCGCAGCAGCGCGAGGGTGGCCGACAGGCACCACTCCATGACGCTCACGCCGTTGGCGCCGGCGGTGTTCGCCACCGGGATCCCCGCCGCCGTACACGCGTCCAGGTCGATGTCGTCGACCCCCACGCTGGGCTGCTGCACGAAGCAGACCCGCGGCCCGGGCAGATCGACCCGCAGGCTGTGGCTCCAGTCGCCGAGCACCAGGTCGACGGTTGGCAGCAACGCGTCGACGGCGGCCTGCGTGCGCTCCGCGGGCAGCACGATCTCAAGGCGCGGGTCACCGAACAGGTCCTCGATCACATCGGCGGGCAGCGGGGCCAGGGCCAGCAGTCTCCAGGTCATGGCGACAGCATCGCCCAGACCGTCCAGCGCACCGACCTGGCATGCTCCACCCGATGAGCGACTACGACCTTGTCGTCCTGGGAGCCGGCGCCACCGGGCTGGCCGCCGCGCGCACCGCCCGCAAAGCCGGCCGACGGGTCGCCCTCGTCGAGGCGGACCGGCCAGGCGGCGACTGCACCCACTACGGCTGCGTGCCGAGCAAGTCGCTGCTGGAGAGCGCCCGGCGGGTCGCCGCGGCCCGCTCCGGTCCGGCGTACGGCTTCACGGCGACTGTCGAGGTGGATTTCGCGGCGGTCATGGAGCGCATCGCCCGGGTCATCGCCGACATCGAGCGCGACGAGTCGCCGCAACTGCTCGCGCGCGAAGGCATCGACCTGCTGACCGGCCGGGGGCGGTTCACCGGCGAGCACAGCATCGACGTCGACGGGCGGACCGTGACCGCCGAGCGGTTCGTGCTGGCGAGCGGGTCGCGCGCGGCGATCCCGCCGATCCCTGGCCTCGCGGACGTGCCGCACCTGGACAACACGACCGTCTTCGGGCTGCGGGACCAGCCAGGGCACCTGCTGGTGCTCGGCGGCGGCCCGATCGGGGTGGAGCTGGCCCAGGCGTTCCGCCGGCTCGGCTCGGCCGTGACCGTCGTCGAAGCGGTGCCGACGATCCTCGTCCGCGAGGAGCCTGAGGCCGCCCAGGCCGTCACGGCGGTGCTGGAGCGCGAGGGTGTCACCGTCCGCACCGGCGTCAAGGTCGAGCGGGTGTCGAGCGGACCGACGCTGCACCTGTCCGACGGCAGCACCATCGCCGGGACCCACCTGCTCGTCGCCGTCGGCCGCCAGCCCGCCACCCAGGACCTCGGCCTGGACCGGCTCGGCGTCCAGGTCGACGACCGCGGCCGGGTGCTGACCGACCGTCATCTCAAGGCCGGCCCGACGACCTGGGCGGCCGGCGACTGCACCTCGCTGCTGCAGTTCACCCACGTCGGCGACGATCAGGGCCGGCTGGCCGCCGGCAATGCGTTCGCCACCCCGCTGCGGGCCCGCTCCTGGAGCGACCGGGTCGTGCCGTGGGTGACGTTCACCGAGCCGGAGGTGGCGCACGTCGGGCTCACCGAGGCGCAGGCCGTCGAGCGCTATGGCGACCGGGTGCTCGTCTCGACCGTCCCGGATTCCCGCAACGACCGGGCGAGGACCGCCGGCGAGACCGACGGCCTGACCAAGCTGGTGGGCCTGAAGGCCAGGGTCGGCGGCATCGTGCTCGGCAAGCTGGTCGGCATGACTGTGGTCGGCCCGATGGCCGGCGAGCAGATCGCCGAGGGCGCGCTCGCGATGCGCACCGGCATGCTGCTCGGCCGGCTCGCGCAGACGATCCACGCCTACCCGACCTGGTCGCTGTCGACCAGGATCGCCGCCTCGCGCTTCTACGGCTCCTACGGCGGGACACCGGCCCGGCCCGGCCGGGCTACTTGAGCAACCGGGAGAGCCGGCGGTCGGCGAGCGGCTGACCGCCGGTCTGGCAGGTGGGGCAGTACTGCAGCGCCTTGGTCGCGAACGACACCTCCCGCACGGTGTCGCCACACCGAGGGCAGGGCTGCCCGGCCCGGCCGTGCACCGCCAGCCCTTCCTTCTTCTCCGCCTTGAGGGCCTTCGCGGCCAGCCCCTCGGCCCGGCCGACCGCTGCCCCCAGCGTTTCGACGAGCGCGGCATGCAGCCGGGCGACGTCGTCCGGTCCGAGGTTGCCGGCCGGCTTGAACGGCGACAGGCCGACCTGCCAGAGCACCTCGTCGCTGTAGGCGTTGCCCACCCCGGCGATCACCGACTGGTCGGTGAGAACCCCCTTGACCTGGCCGCGCACCCCGGCGAGCAGACCGGCCAGCAGCTGCGCGGTGAAGGCCGGTGCGAGCGGGTCGATGCCGAGCCGGGCGACACCGGGGACGTCGGCCGGGTCGTGGACGACGTAGACGGCGAGCCGCTTCTGGGTGCCCGCCTCGGTGAGGTCGAAGCCGCTGCCGTCGTCGAGGTGCACCCGGATGCCGATCGGCCCTTTGCCCATCTTGGGTGGCGTGGGCGGCAGGGCGTCGCGCCAGTGCAACCAACCGGCCCGCGACAGGTGCGCGACCAGATGCAGCCCACCGACGTCGAGGTCGAGGAACTTGCCGTGCCGGGCGGCCCCGTCGATCGTGAGCCCGGCCAACGCGGTGACCGGCGGGGAGTAGGTCTTCAGCACGTGGATGCCGGGGACGTCGATCCGGGCCACCACCCGACCCACGGCGCGCTCGCGCAGGAACGCGACGAGGGCTTCGACCTCGGGCAGCTCGGGCATGCTCGCCAGTGTGCCCCGCCGGTCGGCCAGGCGCACCGACCCGGCTGCCGTCGCGGTCGGTACGGTCGTCGTCACCGTGACGAGAAGGCGCCATGACCAGAAGGGCTCTGCCATCCTCGCGCTGCTGACCGACCGCTACGAGCTGACGATGCTGGCCGCCGCCGTCGCCGAGGGCCTGGCCGACCGCCGGGCCGTCTTCGAGGTGTTCTGTCGCCGGTTGCCGCCGGGTCGTCGCTACGCCGTGCTGGCCGGACCGGGCCGGCTGGCCGAGTTGTTGCCGCAGCTCTGCTTCGGCGCTGTCGAGCTCGCCGCCCTGGCCGGTGTCGTCGACGCCGCCACCATGACCTGGCTCGCCGGCCGGACGCCCTCGCCGGCGGTCACGTCGTACGCCGAGGGAGAGACGTTCTTCCCGGGCTCGCCGGTGCTGACGGTCGAGGGGCGCTTCGGCGAGGGGCTGCTGCTCGAGACCCTCGCGCTGTCGGTGCTCAACCACGACAGCGCCGTCGCCTCGGCCGCCGCGCGAATGGTCGTGGCCGCGAACGGGCGCCCGCTGCTGGAGATGGGAAGCCGGCGCACGCACGAGCTGGCCGCGCTCGCCGCCGCCCGGGCCGCCTGGGTGGCCGGGTTCGCCGGCACGAGCAACCTCGAGGCGGGCCGGCAGTATCACCTGCCGACGGTCGGCACCGCGGCGCACGCCTTCGTGCTGGCCCACCCGAGCGAGCGCGAGGCGTTCGCCGCGCAGGTCGCCAGCCAGGGCGTCGGCACGACCTTGCTGGTGGACACCTACGACGTGCCACAGGCGATCGCAACGGCCGTCGAGGTGGCCGGGCCCGGGCTCGGCGCGATCCGGCTCGACTCCGGCGACCTTGCCGCGGACGCGCGGGCGGCGCGCGCCCAACTCGACGCGCTCGGCGCCACCGGTACCCGCATCGTCGCGACCAGTGACCTCGACGAGCACCAGATCGCCGTGCTGGCAGGCGCTCCCATCGACAGCTACGGCGTCGGCACCTCGGTCGTGACCGGGTCCGGGGCGCCCACCGCCGGACTGGTCTACAAGCTGGTCGCGATCGCCGACGACGACGGGCCGGACGCCCCGTTGCGCCCGGTGGCCAAGCGCAGCAGCGGCAAGGCCACCCTCGGCGGCCGCAAATGGGCCTACCGGGACGGCGCCTCGGAGCAGCTGCGATTGGGCCCCGGCGGGCCCGGCCGGGCCCTGCAGGTGCCCCTCGTCGATGACCTGGCGGCCGCCCGCGAGCGATGCGCCCGATCGCTGGCGGAGCTGCCGGCCGCCGCACTCGAGCTCCGCCCCGGTGCGCCGGCCTGGTCCGCGGTGCTCCAGCGGTGAGCGAGCAGACGTTCCTGGCTGCCTACGACCCGGGCGCGTTCCCGCCGTTCGCCGTGACGGTCGACGTGGTGCTGCTGACGGTGCGGTTCGGCACGTTCAGCGTGCTGCTGGTCGAGCGCGACACCCACCCATTCCAGGGCGCGCTCGCGCTGCCGGGCGGCTTCGTACAGCCCGATGAGGACCTCGACACGGCAGCGGTCCGGCGTCTGGAGAAAGAGACCGGCGTACGCCGGGACACCGCCCACGTCGAGCAGCTCGGTGCGTTCGGCGACCCCCGCCGCGACCCACGGATGCGGGTCGTGTCGGTGCCCTACCTGGTGTTCGCACCTGACCTGCCGGCGCCGACCCCCGGCACGGGCACCCGCTCGGTGGCCTGGACCGCCGTCGACGCGGTCGACCCGGCCCGGCTCGCCTTCGACCACACCGCGGTGCTCGCCGCCGGGGTCGAACGGGCCCGCGCCAAGCTGGAGTACTCCCCGGTCGCCGCTGCGTTCTGCGCCGAGGTGTTCACCGTCGCCGAGCTGCGCTCGGTCTATCAGGCGGTCTGGGGGGTGCCGCTGGATCCGCGGAACTTCCATCGCAAGACGACCGGCACGCAGGGGTTCCTCGTCCCGGTCGGGCGGGACAGCGCGCCCGGGCCGGGTGGCGGTCGACCGGCCGCCCTCTACCGGCGCGGGAAC
>JAYTOZ010000426.1:0-2090 GCA_043747515.1 Frankiales bacterium
TCGGCTTCGTGGCCCTCGCCGCGCACCCCCGGCGCCGCTTGGGTGGTGCCGTCAAAGCCGACCGCGCGCGGCTCCTTGAGGTCGGGCGGTTGCGGGACCACCGCAGCCGGGATGCCCGCAGAACCTGGACGGCGCTCGGCGACGGCCTGCGCTTCGTCGAGTGGTTGTCACTGTGCCTCCCCGTGGCGCGCCGATGACCCCGGTCCTGCGCAGGCGTCGCCACCATGAGAGCCCACCGTGTTGAAACGGCGCCAGGAGTCGCCACCCCGGACATCAGGCTGGTGGGTTGTTGTCAACGGCCGACCGCTGCGGTCGCTAGCTGGAGCTCATGTCGACGAAGCGGCTGTAGTGGCCCTGGAAGGCCACAGTGATCGTCTGGGTCGGGCCGTTGCGGTGTTTGGCCACGATGAAGTCCGCCTCACCGGCCCGCGGACTCTCCTTCTCATAGGCGTCCTCGCGGTGCAAGAGCACCACCACGTCGGCGTCCTGTTCGATCGAACCTGACTCACGAAGGTCGGACAACATCGGCTTTTTGTCGGTGCGCTGCTCGGCGCCCCGGTTGAGCTGGCTCATCGCGATAACAGGAACTTCGAGCTCCTTGGCCAACAGCTTGAGGTTTCGGCTGAGCTCGGAGACCTCCTGCTGGCGGCTCTCGGCCTTCTTGTTGCCAGTCATCAGCTGGAGGTAGTCGATGACGATGAGCCGCAACTCCTTGCGCTGCTTGAGACGGCGGGCCTTGGCCCGGATCTCCATCATCGTGAGGTTGGGCGAGTCGTCGATGTAGAGCGGCGCCTCGGCGACCTCACCCATCCGGCGGGCCAGCCGGGCCCAGTCATCGTCGGTCATCGAACCCGACCGCATGTGGTGCAGCGGCACCCGGGCCTCAGCGGACAGCAACCGCATGGTGATCTCGGTCTTGCCCATCTCGAGGGAAAAGATGACCGAGGCAAGACCGTGCTTGATCGAGGCGCTCCGGGCGATGTCCAAACCCAACGTCGACTTCCCGAGCCCTGGCCGGCCGGCGATCACGATGAGCTGACCGGGATGCAGGCCGTTGGTCAGCGCGTCGAGATCGGCGAACCCGGTCGGCACGCCGGACATCGCTCCGCTGCGGCCGCCGATGGCTTCGAGCTCGTCCATCGTCGGTTGCATGAGGTCTTCGAGCAGCGTGTAGTCATCGCTCGTACGCCGCTCGGTGACGTCGTAGATGGTCTGCTGCGCCCGGTCGACGAGATCGTCGACCTCACCACCGCCGGAGGAATAGCCCAGCTGCACGATCCGGGTACCGGCCTCGACGAGACGCCGCAGGATCGCCCGCTCAGCCACGATCTTTGCGTAGTAGCCGGCGTTGGCGGCGGTCGGCACGCTGGAGGACAGGGTGTGCAGGTAGGGGGCGCCGCCCACCCGCCCGAGCTCACCCGCCTTCGTCAACTCCGCCGACACGGTGATCGGGTCGACCGGCTCCCCCTTGCCGTAGAGCTCGATCATCACGTCGAAGATCGTCTGGTGCGCCGGGCGGTAGAAGTCACCCGACCGCAGGGCCTCGATGACGTCTGCGATGGCGTCCTTGCTCAACAGCATGCCGCCGAGCACGGATTGCTCGGCCTCGACGTCCTGCGGTGGGGTTCGCTCGAAATCCGGCGCGGACGCAGTGAAGGAGGCGGACGAGCGTGGCAGCTCGACGACCCGCTCGCTCACGCCACGCACCTCTGCTCGCTGAGTCACCCGCCAAGCCGCCGGATCGACTGGCCCGCAGGAGTTCTACCGCTTGACCGGCCCGGTCGTGGCATGCCCGGGCGTGGCGCGGCCGGCCGAGTGTGGAGAGCGTTGTGGATCCAGTGGGGACAACGCGGCGTGGCGCTGTGGAAGCGCAGAAGATCGCCTGGGGACATCACCCTGCGCGATCTCCTGGACACGCTCGTAGGTTGCCCAACGCTGTGCGCCCAGCCTGTGGAGGAAGAAAGTTGACCCCTCACCCGGCTGCCACCAGCCGCGCCTGCCCGCCTTCAAGCACCTGCACGCAGGAGGTGCACAGCCGCACCTGCCGGGTGACGAAGAACCCGCTCGCACCGCCACACAGCGCGCACGGC
>JAYTOZ010000427.1:0-1893 GCA_043747515.1 Frankiales bacterium
CAGGGCGTCACCTTTGTGACCCGGATGGACTACCTGTCGCCGATCTTCAACGAGACCGCCTACTGCCTGGCGGTGGAGAAGCTGCTCGGCATCGAGCCGCCGGAGCGCGCGACCACCATCCGAGTGCTGTGCATGGAGCTCAACCGGATCTCCTCGCACCTGGTCTGGCTGGCGACCGGCGGGCTCGAGCTCGGCGCGCTCACCGCGATGACGGCGGCGTTCCGCGAGCGCGAGATGGTGCTCGACGTGCTTGAGATGATCACCGGTCTTCGGATGAACCACGCTTTCGTCCGGCCCGGCGGCATCGCCCAGGACCTGCCGCCCGGCGCCGAGGAGAAGATCCGCGAGCTGCTCGACATCCTGCCGGCCCGCTTCGACTCCTACGACGCGCTGCTGACCGGTAACCCGATCTGGCAGAAGCGCACCCAGGACGTCGCCTACCTCGACCTGCAGGGCTGCATCGCACTCGGTGTCACCGGGCCGGTGCTGCGCGCTGCTGGGTTGGCCTGGGACCTGCGCAAGACCGAGCCGTACTGCGGCTATGAGACCTACGACTTCGAGGTCGCGACCGACACCTCGGCCGACGTGTGGGGCCGCTTCCGGGTGCGGCTGCTCGAGTTGCGCGAATCGATGAAGATCGTGGAGCAGGCGCTCGACCGGCTGCGGCCCGGGCCGGTCATGGTCCAGGACAAGAAGATCGGCTGGCCCGCCCAGCTCGCCCTCGGCGCCGACGGCATGGGCAACTCGCTCGACCACGTCAAGAAGATCATGGGGACCTCGATGGAGGCCCTGATCCACCACTTCAAGCTGGTGACCGAAGGGTTCCGGGTGCCGGCCGGGCAGGTCTACGTGCCGATCGAGTCGCCGCGCGGCGAGCTCGGCGTCCATGCCGTCAGCGACGGTGGCACCCGGCCCTTCCGGGTGCACGTGCGTGATCCATCGTTCACCAACCTGCAGGCGACATCCGCGATGTGCGAGGGCGCCCTGCTCGCCGACGCCATTGCCGCTGTCGCCTCGATCGACCCCGTAATGGGTGGGGTGGACCGCTAGTGGTCGACCTCGACATGCCACAGGCCCCGGTCGACCGCGCCAAGGTCGCCCCGCTCACCGAGACGACCCGCCTGGAGGCGCGCGAGATCATCGCCCGCTATCCCAAGGCCCGGTCGGCGCTGCTGCCGATGCTGCACCTCGTGCAGTCCGTGCAGGGCTACGTCAGCCCCGACGGCATCGCACTGTGCGCCGAGGAGCTCAACCTCACCAAGGCCGAGGTCGGGGCGGTCGCCACCTTCTACACGATGTATCGCCGCCGGCCCGCCGGCACCTATCACGTTGGGGTGTGCACCAACACGCTGTGCGCGGTGCTCGGCGGCGACGCGATCTTCGAGGCGGTGAAGGAGCACACCGGGCTCGGCCACAACGAGACGTCGGCCGACGCCACCATCAGTCTCGAGCACCTCGAGTGCAACGCAGCCTGCGACTACGCCCCGGTGATGATGGTCAACTGGGAGTTCTACGACAACCAGACCCCGTCGTCCGCGACCGATCTCGTCGATGCGCTGCGCGCAGGCACGCCGCCCGCGCCGACCCGCGGGCCCGACCGGCTCAGCACCTTCAAACAGGTGTCGCGCACGCTCGCCGGCTTTCCCGACGGGCTCGGCGCGCAGGGCCGCACGGCCGGCGGGCCCACCCTCGAGGGGCTGACATTGGCCAAACAACGCGGCGACGTCGCCCCAACCTATCCGACCCAGGAGCCCTGACCATGGTCCTCACCCCCGTCCTGTCGGCCCATTGGGACGAGCCCGACGCCTTCACCATCGACGGCTACACCCGTCACGACGGTTACCGCGCGTTGACCAAGGCCCTCGCGATGGACCCGGACGCCCTGATCGCTGT
>JAYTOZ010000428.1:0-3348 GCA_043747515.1 Frankiales bacterium
GGCCATCTGAGCTCCTTCGGTCACGGTCCCAAAATGATACCCCCCAGGGGTACATTGAAACCTCCCGGCGCCGGGAGGCGCCCAGCGGTTGCGCTCAGCGCCGTCGCCACGATCCCTGGCCAGGTTCGGTCAGGTCCGGCCGGGTGGTCCGATGCCCGGTACTCCCGTTGGGTGCCCGAATCGCCGGATCACTGCTGGGCCCGTGCATCCCCGCAGAATTTACGGGCAGAGGCACGAACGCCGGGGCGTTGCGCGCGGCACTGCGATGGCGGCCGGACCGGGCACGACCCGGTTGGCGATGGTGCCGATGCCCTCGACGGTCATCGTGACCACGTCTGCGGGCTGCAGCGGGGCCGGCTCCTGTTTCCCGCTGCGACCCCAGAGCTCGGCGAAGGTCCAGGCCATGTTGGACAGCAGATCGCGGCCGAGTTCACGACCGTTGAACTGCACGGTCATCGTGAGGCCGAGCCGACCCTCTCCGTCGAGATACGGCTCGAGCTCATCGGCCGTGACCAGCCACGGCCCGAGGGTGCTGGCGAAGTCCTTGCCCTTGCACGGACCCAGGCCGACCTTCATCTCGCGCCGTTGCAGGTCTCGGGCCGACCAGTCGTTGAAGATCGTGTCACCGAACAGAGCCAGCGCTGCCGCCATGGGAGCCAGATCGCGGCCATCGCTGGCCACGACCGCCGCGACTTCGAGCTCGAAGTCGAGCAGCTCGCAGCCGGGTGGCACCGCGACGTCGTCGTACGCGCCGATCAACGCGTGCGGGCTGGTAAGGGAGAAGGCCGGCGCGTCGTACCACTCGGGCGGGAATCGGCCGGCCGGGCCAGGCCGCGACCATCTGGGCGCCCTCGGCAGTCCCTGCCGCACTAGGTCGAGCACGGTCGTGCCGTCCAGGAACGGGTGGACGACGTCGCCGACGACCACACCGGCCGTCACCGTCTCGCCCACCCAGAAGCTCGCGAGCCTCCTCAGTCCTGCCAGACCGGCGGGCGCTTGTCGACGAAGGCCGCGGCGCCTTCCTTGGCATCCGCGGAGTCGACGACGACCAGCAGCTGCTCGTCCTGCACCGCCCACGCCTGCTCCGCCGACCAGGACCCGGAGCCGGCGACCAGGTGCTTGGTGGTGCGTACGGCCAGCGGTCCGTTCGCAGCGATCTGGGCGGCCAGGCGCAACGCAGCCGGCAGCGCCTCGCCCGGGGGGGTGAGGTGGTTGACGAGGCCCCAACGATGCGCGTCCTGCGCGGACAGCGGCGCGCCCGTCAGGGCGTGCTCCATCGCGATGGCCGGGGGGATGCGCCGCGGCAGCCGCAGCAGGCCACCCGAGCCGGCGATCAGACCGCGGGTCACCTCGGGCAGGCCGAAACAGGCATCGCTTGCCGCGACGACCAGGTCGCAGGCAAGCACCAGCTCGAACCCACCGGCGAGCGCGTACCCCTCGACTGCAGCGATGAGGGGTTTACGCGGCGGGGTGCGGGTCATCCCGGCCAGGCCCCGCCCAGGCACTTCCGGCCGCTCCCCGGTGCGCAGGAAGGCCTTCAGGTCCATGCCGCTGCTGAAGGTCCCCCCGGCGCCGGTCAGCACCCCGACCGTGAGCGAGCTGTCGTCGTCCAGCAGGTCCAGGCCCGCCGCGATGGCCGTCGCCGTGGCCAGGTCGATGGCGTTCTTGACGTGCGGCCGGTCGATCGTGATGACGAGGGTCCGGCCCTCGCGCCGGACACCGACGGGATCGGTCACGTCGCTGACCCCAGGGCGGGTACGACGGCGGCCTGGGCACGCAGCGTTCGGGCAGTGCCGAGCCGATCCCGGACCACCCTGCCTGCGACGATTCGGCCGTCTCGGACGGTGACCAGTCCGGCGAGCTCGATCGCCGCGGACCGGCCGACGAGATCGTCCAGCCCCTCCAGGCCGCCGAGGTAGTGGCCCGACTGACCGGCGTGGAAGGCCACCTGATCCCCGCTGGAGAACAGCTCGTCGATGCGACAGGACTCCACCTCCAGCAGGTGGGTCGCCAGTTGACCAGTCCCCTCGTCGTCACACACGACCGGTGCGCCGCGCAGATCGGGCCCGGCCAGCCAGTCCCGGACAACCTGCTCGGCGGCGGCATCCGGCCGGCCGGCCCGCTGGTCCCAGGGAGCGACCATCGGCCGGTCGACCTGGTCCGGCCGGCCGTCGCCGAGCTGCCGCCGGCGTCCGTAGTAGTCCTCCTCCGCCATGCAGCCGGTCAACACCTGACCGTCCCAGCGGAAGATCGCGACACCTGACCAGGCGGCCGCCCGACCCTCGAGCCGGGTCGACGCCCCGTGCTCGGAGAAGACCAGCGCCACCCGGTCCTGGCTGCAGACCAGGTGATGCGCCGTGACGACCAGACCCGGGTAACGGCCGAGCTGCACCAGCGTCGCCGGGATGTAGTCCTGCCGGGGACCGAGCACGTAGCCGCCGATGAGCAGGTTGTACTCCGGCGCGAGGATCTGCTCGCAGACCTCGGGGTGTTGGCCGTTGAGCCAGTCGACCGACCAGCGACGGACCAGCGAGACCAGGGTCGGGGCGCTCACGGTGCCAGCACCGAGTAGCGCGCCCGCAGGTCCTTCTTCAGGACCTTCCCGGAGGCGTTGCGGGGCAGGGTATCGACGTATTCCAGCGAGGTGGGGCACTTGTAGCGGGCCAGCCGGGTGCGCGCGAACGCCAGCAGCTCCCCGTCTGCGGGGACGACCCCCGCCCGCAGCACCACGACGGCCTTCACCGTCTCCCCCCAGTGCTCGTGCGGTACGGCGATGACGGCCACGTCCTGGACGGCCGGGTGGTCGGCAAGCACGTTCTCGACCTCTGCGGGGTAGACGTTCTCACCACCAGAAATGATCATGTCCTTGAGCCGGTCGTGCAGGAAGAGATAGCCCTCCGCGTCGAGGTGGGCACTGTCGCCGGTGCGCAGCCACCCCTCGCCGACCAGCGCCTGGGCGGTGGTCTCGGGCTGGTGCCAGTAACCGGGCAAGTTCTGACCGCACCGGATCCAGACCTCCCCAACCTCGCCGGCGCCCTTGACCTCACCCGTCACGGCGTCGTGGATGGCGAGCTCCACCCACGGCAGGGCTCTACCGACCGAACGCAGCAGGTGCGCACGGGGGCCGCCCGGATCGTGGTCCTCCGGAGCGAGAACCACCACCGTCCCGCTGGTCTCGGTCATGCCGTAGACCCCGAGGAACCGGCAGCCCAGCACCGCGATCGAACGCAGCAGCAGCGCCTCGGTCATCGGCGCCCCGCCGTACCCGATGAGCTCCAACGTGGACAGGTCGGTCGATCCCACGCCGGGGGCGTCCACCAGCGACTGGATGACGGCCGGGACGAGGAA
>JAYTOZ010000429.1:0-2273 GCA_043747515.1 Frankiales bacterium
CGGCAGCACGCGGCCGGCGAGCGCGCGGAAGGACAGCTCGGGGTGCACCTCGAGCAGCCGCGGGTCCCGCAACCGGTCTGCCTCGCGGATCTTGGGCACGATGTTCCACGTCTGCAGCGACACCCCGACCGAGCCGGCGGCCCGGGACAGCACCGATGCCTCTGCGTGGTCATGAGCGGCCAGCACCACCCGCGGCGGCGCCGGGAAGACAGACGATCGTTGCGCACCGAGCCGGGCCGCGGCAGCCAGGTCGCACGGCCGGCGGGCGGCCCCCGACGGCAGGCCGAGCGGGATGTCGATCGCGACGACCTCGGCGGGCAGGGCCAGCAGCTCGGCCAGTGCCCCGGCGTACCAGGTGAGGGTGCGGCCGGACACCAGCGCGCCGACCCAGCCGCCGGGGCACCCATCGATCCCGAGGACGGCCACTGCGCGATGATGCCCCCATGCGCGTCCACCTCGGTTCCGACCATGCCGGGTACGACCTCAAGGAGACGCTCAAGGCGCGCCTCACCGAGCTCGGCCACGAGGCGGTCGACCACGGGCCCGAGCGGGTCGTGCTCACCGACGACTACCCGCCCTTCGTGCTGCGGGCCGCGCAGGCGGTTGCGGTCGAAGCCGGCAGCCTGGGTGTAGTCATCGGCGGGTCGGGCAACGGCGAGGCGATCGCGGCGAACAAGGTCGCCGGCGTGCGCTGCGCGCTCGCGTGGAGCACCGAGACCGCGACGCTGGGCCGGCGGCACAACGACGCCAACATCGTGAGCATCGGCGCCCGGATGCACGCGCTGGACGTCGCGGTCGGGTTCGTCGAGACGTTCCTGGCGACGGACTATTCCGGCGACGCGCGGCACAGCCGGCGCATCGACATGATCACCGCCTACGAAGGCACCGGCGAGTTGCCCGAGCGGTGAGCCCGCTGCACCACGACGGTGCGCTCAGCCTCCGCCAACTGCGCAGTCCTCGACCTGCGGGTCACGCCGCGGCCCAGCAGACTTCGCCACCCGACCCCCTGTCCAACGGAGGCACCCCTTGCCTGAGGGGCACACGATCCACCGCCTCGCCCGCGACCACAAGGCGCTGCTCGTCGGCCACGAGGTCGGCGTCGCCAGCCCGCAGGGACGGTTCGCGACCGGCGCGGAGCTGCTGACCGGCCGCGTGGTGGAGCGGATCGAGCCCTACGGCAAGCATCTGTTCTACCTGTTCGAAGGCGAGCAGCTGCTGCACATCCACCTCGGTCTGTACGGGAAATTCACGACCGGCTTCGGCGAGCCGCCGGAGCCCAGAGGTGCGCTGCGGCTGCGGCTGACCACCGAGAGCACCTGGATCGACCTGCGCGGGCCGACCGCATGCGAGGTCTACGCACCGCATGACCGCGACGCGGTGGTCGCCCGGCTCGGCCCGGACCCGCTGCGCACCGACGCCGAGCCCGAGCTGGCCTGGCGTCGCATCAATCGCAGCCGCACGCCGGTCGGAACGATGCTGATGGACCAGTCGGTGCTCGCGGGCGTGGGCAACGTCTACCGCGCCGAGGTGCTCTACCGCGCCGGCCTGTCACCATTTACCCCAGGTCACGACGTACGACGTCCCGTGTGGGACGGCATCTGGGAGGACCTGCGGGTGCTGATGCGGGCCGGCGTGAAGACCGGCCGGATCGTGACGACCGACCGCGACGACCGGGCCCGCCGGTCCGGGCGGGTGACGCGCGAGGACGCCCACTACGTCTACCGACGGGCCCGACTGCCGTGCCGCCGGTGTGGCGCGGAGGTTCGAACCCAGACCATGGCCGCCCGCAACCTGTTCTGGTGCCCGCACTGCCAGCCCGCCTGACCTGACCCGCGGACGTGCGCCGCAGCTACTGTGCCGATCATCATGAGCGCGCGCCTGCACGTCCCGCAGCTCGCGGACAAGGTGGTGGGTGCCCTTCCGCGGACGATCACCAAGGTCCGTGCCAGCCCGCCGCCCGAGTCGCTGGCCCTCGGGCTACTGGTGCTGCTCTCGACGTCGGCGCTGCTGGCCGCGGTGCAGGTCGGGGCGCGGTGGTCCCCGCCCAGCTTTCAGGTGCTGCCGCTGCTCGGAGGGGCGCTCTTGCTCGGCCGTCGGGCCTTCCTGCGCCTGTGCGCGGTCGTCGCTTTCGTGGTCGCGAGCTACTTCTGGCTGTTGCCGGCGTCGGTGTACATCCCACCGGGTGTCGTCGTGGTCGTCTCGGCGACCGCGCTGGTGGCCTACGAGCTCGCCAGGTCCAGTGACGAGACCGGCCTCGGCGGCCTGCGCGGCAA
>JAYTOZ010000430.1:0-9908 GCA_043747515.1 Frankiales bacterium
CGCACCGCCGCCGGCACCGTGATGGGGGTCCGGCCCAGCTGACCGTCGACCCAGCGGCCGGCTGCGCGCACCCAGGAGCCGGCGATGATCGGCAGGACCAACTCGGCCCCGGGCAGGGTGGCGGCCCGCAGCAGCACGCTCACCTCCGGCCCGAGGCCGCCGGCGCAGACGAGTGCGAGCCGCTCGACCCGTTCTGGGAACTGGTAGGCGAACTGCATCGCGACGCCGCCGCCGAGGGAGTGGCCGACGAGGGTGACCCGGTCGTGGCCGAGCGCGGCCAACAGGTCGCGCAGGCCGCACGCGTGGGCGCCCAGGGAGTAGTCGCCGCGCGGCTTGGCTGACAGCCCGTGCCCGAGCAGGTCGGGGGCGAGGACGTGGCAGGTCTCGCCGAGCAATGCCATGACCTTTTCCCATTGCGCGGCGCGGGACGCGATGCCGTGCACCAGCACGACGACCGGTCCGCCGGAGCTCGCGCCTGCCTCGGCGTACCGCACGAGGTTGCCGTGCAGTGCGAGCTCGCCGTGCCCGACCTCCGCCATCCAGCCAGGGTGTAACCGGCGGTAACCCCTCGTCAAGGACTGCCGGCTGTGAGCCGCGTCGCCCTTGACACCGCTGACGCTGGTGAGAAGTGTTACCGGCGGTAACCCCCCAGGCCCCAGGAGGCACCATGGCCGGTTTCACGCTCGCGTTGACCGAGGATCAGGTCACCCTGCAGAAGTGGCTGCACGAGTTCGCGGTGGAGGTCATCCGGCCGGCGGCGCACGAGTGGGACGAACGCGAACAGACCCCCTGGCCGATCATCCAGGAGGCCGCGAGGGCCGGGATCTACTCGATGGATTTCTTCGCCTCCTGCTGGGGCGACGAGACCGGGATCAGCCTGCCGATCGCGATGGAGGAGCTGTTCTGGGGCGACGCCGGCATCGGCCTGTCGATCGTCGGCACCACCCTCGGCGTCGCCGGCATCCTGTCGAGCGGCACGCCGGCGCAGATCGGCGAGTGGCTGCCACGCTGCTTCGGCACCGCGGACGACGTCAAGCTGGCGGCCCTGGCCGTCTCCGAGCCCAATGCCGGCTCCGACGTGAGCAGCATGAAGACGACGGCCGTCTACGACCAGGCCAGCGACGAGTGGGTCCTCAACGGGGTGAAGACGTGGATCACCAACGGTGGGATCGCCGACGTGCACGTCGTCGTGGCCGCCGTCGACCCGGCGCTGAAGGCCAGGGGACAGGCGAGCTTCGTCGTCGGCCCGGAGTGGAAGGGCAAGGGCCTGTCGCAGGGTCAGAAGTTCAGCAAGCTCGGGATTCGGGCGAGCCACACCAGCGAGGTGGTCATCTCGGAGTTGCGGCTGCCCGGTTCGGCGTTGCTCGGCGAGAAGGCCAGGCTCGACGAGCGGCTCGCCCGCGCCCATGAGCGGGCGGCCGCGCTGGCCCGCGGCGAGCAGGTCGGGAGCGCCCGCGCCAAGGGCGGCCAGGCGGCAATGGCGACCTTTGAGGCCTCCCGACCGTCGGTCGGCGCGCAGGCCGTCGGGATCGCGCGGGCCGCCTACGAGTATGCCCTGGACTACGCCGGGATCCGCGAGCAGTTCGGCCGGCCGATCGTTGAGCACCAGGCCATCGCGTTCATGCTCGCCGACATGAGGACCCGGATCGACGCCGCTCGGCTGTTGGTCTGGCGGGCCGCGTGGATGGGCCGAAACGACGTGCCCTTCACCGCCGGGGAGGGCTCGATGAGCAAGCTGTTCGCCGGCGAGACCGCGGTCGACGTCACCGACAAGGCGATCCAGATCCTCGGCGGTAACGGCTACACGCGGGACTACCCGGTCGAGCGTTGGCACCGCGACGCCAAGATTTACACGATCTTCGAGGGCACCAGCGAGATCCAGCGACTCATCATCAGCCGGGCGATCTCGGGTCACCAGATCGCATGAGCCCCGCCCCGCGGGCAGCCCGATCGGCCCGCCGCGAGGCGTTGCTCGCGGCCGCCGACCAGGTCGTGCAGCGCGACGGTGCAGCCGCCTCGATGACCTCCATCGCGGCCGAGGCCGGCATCACGAAGCCGATCCTGTACCGCCACTTCGGCGACAAGAGCGGGTTGTACGCCGCACTGGCCGAGCGGCACACCGACCGGCTGCTCGAGTTGCTGACCGGGGCTTTGCGCTCGGAGGGGACCGCCCGGCAACGGGTCGAGCGCACCATCGATGCCTACCTGGCGACGATCGAGACCGAGCCGCAGGTCTACCGGTTCCTCGTCCAGTCCGTCGAGGCGGCGCCGGTGCAGGGCCAGGTGCGGACCTTTGTCCGCCGGCTTGCCGAGCAGCTGGCCGCTGGGATCGCCCTGGAGCTCGGCCTTGCTCCCGGCGACGTGCGGGCCGGCGCCTGGGCGGCCGGCATCGTCGGCATGGTGCAGGCGGCGGGGCAGTGGTGGCTCGACACCGCGCCTTGCTCCCGGGCCGAGCTGACCGGCCAGCTGACCGACCTGCTGTGGGGCGCGTACGGCGCGGCCGCCGACTAGCCGGTCGCGAGGATCGGCCGGGTCGGCGGGCGGCACAGGGCAGCGCTACCCTCGTGCGCTCGACCCCGCCCGGACCTCCGCACGGTCGGGCACAAGACGGCGCTCCCGTGCGTTGTCCCCGCGCCGGAGACGAAGAACAGGAAGGGGCCGCACCATGGCCACCGATTACGACACCCCGCGCCGCTCAGAGGCGGATGAGGGTGAGGACAGCCTCGAGGAGCTCAAGGCCCGCCGGGCCGAGGCGCAGTCGAGCAGCGTCGACGTCGACGAGACCGACCTTGCCGAGACTCTCGAGCTGCCGGGCGCGGACCTGTCGGGGGAGGAGCTCACCGTCAAGGTGCTCCCCAAGCAGCTCGACGAGTTCACCTGCTCCAACTGCTTTCTCGTGCACCACCGCAGCCAGCTGGCCTCGGACAAGGGCGGCCGGCTCATCTGCAAAGAGTGCGCCTGACCGCACGATGAGTCCCTCCGAGCCGGTGCCGGCCGTGACAGCTCCCACCGTGGGGCTGTCACCGACCGACGTCGTGCTGGCCCAGCTCGAGGGGTTCCAGCGTGAGCCGTACGCCGGGGCGGGCGCCGGCGCCGGCATCCGGGCTGCCTGGTCGTTTGCGAGCCCGGGTAACCGCGAGGCCACCGGTCCGGTGGAGGTGTTCGCCGAGATGGTCCGAGGCCCGGTCTACGGCGGTCTGCTCGGTCACCGGGCGGCGCAGGTCGGACCGCCGGCCGAGCGCGGCGACGAGGCGACCCTCGAGGTCCTCGTGCACACCGCCGAGGACGACACGATCGGCTTCACCTGGGTGCTGGGGCGACAGCTCGACCCGCCGTACGCGGGCTGCTGGATGACCGACGGGGTGCTCCGGCACCCAGACCGGGCCGGCCGGTGACCGGCGACACCGGTTCGAGCGAGGTGGCCCGACGAGACGTCGGCGAACTGGTCGGCCGCCTCACCGGCGATGAACTCGACGTCACCGAGCGGGGGCGGCTGCTGCTCCGCCTCACCAGGGCGCTCACCGCCGGGGCCAAGGCGGCCGGGGCCAGGGCTGTGCTGTCCGGCCGCGTGCTCGCTGATGTGGTGACGGACCTGGTCCCGCACCTGCCCGTCCGCGACCTGCTGACCCTGCGCGAGCACCACGCCGGGCTGTCCGGTGATCAACTCGCCGAGGCGCTCGTCCGGTCGGCTGCTCGGGTCACAGCCGGGATCGGCGCA
This sequence comes from Frankiales bacterium, assembly GCA_043747515.1. Classification (GTDB taxonomy): domain Bacteria; phylum Actinomycetota; class Actinomycetes; order Mycobacteriales; family SCTD01; genus JAYSQK01. Next base: position 3,719 of record JAYTOZ010000430.1, read on the forward strand.
GCCGGCGGCGCCGTCGCCTCGGCCGAGATGGCGGCACCACCGGCGCTGCTCGCCGCGCCCGTCCAGCTGCTCGCCGAGACGGTCGCGGTCGTCGCGGTCGAGCTCAAGCTCGTCGCGGAGCTGCATGTCGTCTACGGCAAGGCGCCGCTGGGCAGTCGGGCCCAGCTCGCGGTCGCCTACCTCGGGGCCTGGGCGGCGAAGCGAGGCATCGACCCACGACAGGGCGGCCCAGCGCTCGCCACGGTGCTGAGCTCGGCCGCCAAGGCGCAACTCAAAACCAGGCTCGTCCGCCGGGCGGGGCGAAACCTTTCCACCTTCGCCCCTCTGCTGGCGGGGGCGGTTGCCGGCGCGGAGCTCAACCGGCGGGAGACGCGCAGCCTCGGCGATGCGCTCATCCGGGATCTGCACCGCCGCTGAGCCGGCCGCGTCAGGCCTCGCCGGCCGGCTGCGCCTGCCCCAGCGTGCCGGCCTCGACCTTCGGCAGCAGCCGGACCAGCAGGCAGGCAGCGCCGAACACGAGCACCTCGAACAGCAGGGTGCGCTCGATCGCGTACAGGAAGTTGTCCTTGTTCGCTCGGCCCCCAGCGGCCGCGAAGGCGACGCCGACGTCCTGCTGGCCGCCGAGCTGGGTCGCGCAGCCGGCCGGGGTGCGGGACGGTTCGGGCGACGTGGCCCGGGCCACGAAACACCGCTCGAAGCGCGCGACCGCAGACTGGGCCGCACCGGCCGGCAGGCCGGCTGCGGTCAGGGAGCTGCTCAGCCGGCCGCGTTCCTGCCGGGCGGCGTCACCCGCGTGTGCGCCGAGCAGGCCGAACAACACCAGCCCGATCAGCGCGACCCCCAGGGCGCCGCCGACCTGCTGCGTCGTCGACAGCACGCCGGACGCCGAGCCCGCCTCGCGGCCCCTGATGCCGGCGAGCACCAGGTTGGTGAGCGGCGCGATGAAACACCCCAGACCCAGCCCGGCGACGAACAGCACCGGGCCGATCTCGTAGGCGTGCAGATCGGTGCCGGCCAGGTGCAGGTCGACGATGACGGCCACCATGCTGACCGCGAGCACCCCCGCGCCGAGGGCGAGCACGCCGGTCCCGAGCCGCTTGGACAGGCCGTCCGAGCGGGCCGAGGCAATGCCCGACCCGACCGCGAACGGAAAGGTCGTGAGCCCGGCATGCAGTGCGGAGAAGCCCAGCCCGACCTGCAGGTAGAGCGAGAAGATGAAGAAGAACGCCGGGATACCGGCGAAGAAGACCATCGACAGCACCAGGCCGGCCCGGAACGCCTGGCTGTGGAACAGCGTCATCAGAAGCAGCGGGTTGGCTTCGCGCCGGGTCTTGCTGCGCTGCAGCAGGACGAAGCCGACGAGCAGCGGGACCGAGGCCAGCAGCATCGCGTAGATCCAGAGCGGCCAGCCCTTCTCGCGTCCTTCGGTGAGCGGGTAGACGAGCAGGAACAGCCCGGCGCTGATCAGCAGCGCGCCGGGGACGTCGAGCCGGGGCTTGTCCGGGGCTTTGCTGTCGGGCAGCTCCAGGTAGGCGGCGACCAGCGCGAAGACCCCGATCGGGATGTTGACCAGAAAGATGGCCCGCCAGTCGGTGCCGAACAGGTTGGCGCTGATGAGCACCCCGCCCAGCAGCGGTCCGAGGATCGTGGCGATCCCGATGGTCGCCCCGAAGATGCCGAACGCCTTGCCCCGGTCCTTCGGCGGGATGGTGACCTGGATGACGGCGAGCACCTGCGGGAACATCAGCCCGCTCCCGAGGCCCTGCAGGATCCGGGCGAGCACCAGGGTCGTGGCGTTCGGCGCCAGCCCGCACAGGGCACTGGCCACCGTGAAGGTCGACATCCCGGTCATGAACAGCTTCTTGCGGCCGAAGATGTCACCGAGCCGGGCTCCGGTGATCAGCAGGCAGGCGAAGCTGAGCTGGTAACCGGCGATGACGAGCTGGATGGAGGCGAACGACGCCCCGATGTCGGCCTGGATCGACGGGATCGCCACGTTGACGATGGAGACGTCGAGCAGTTGTACGAACACCGCCGTCAAGACGATCGCCAGCACGAAGAACGGGTGTCGTTCGCCGCGTGAGCCGGTGTCGGCCGGGGCCGCGGTGGTCGAGGTCAAGGTCAGGCCTTCCAGGTCGGCGATCGGCCTCCACGCTAGTGATCCGACCGGCCGGGCGCTCGCCGCCGCCGGCCCGATCAGAGGCCGGCGAAAAATCCGCGCAGCAGGGCCTGGGTCAGGTCCGGGTGTTCGAACTGTGGCACGTGACCGGAATCCTCCAACACGACCGAGCCCGCGCCCGGGAGCGCGTCGGCGACGTGCCGGGCAAAGCTGGCCGGGACGAGCCGGTCCCGGTCGCCCCAGACGAACAGTGCCGGCGGCATCAGGCCGGGCAGCCGGTCCCAGAACCCGCGGCGACCGTAGGCGTCCTCGAGATAGATCTGCCGTGCACAGGCCAGGAACGCGATCCGGTGCGCGGGGGAGCGCAGGACGCGGCGGCACTCGTCGGCAGCGGCGTCGTACCACGGTCGGGGCAGCCGGTCGGGGTTGCTGAACATGCTGCGGATGCTCTCGACGACGACGCCGTGCGGCATGACCACCGGCAGCCGGCCCAGCTCCGGGCGGAGCAGCCTGACCGCTGGGACGTACTGCCGCAGCCGCCGGAACGCCGGTGAGGGCGCGAGCAGCGCGAGGGCCCGCACCGACCGCGGGTGGGTCAGCCCCGCCTCCAGGGCGACTCGGCCGCCGAGGGAGTTGCCGACGAGCACGGCCGGCCGGGCGTGCAGCACCCGCTGCAGGTCCTCGAGCCAGGCGGCGTACCAGGCGGGGCTGTACGGCGACCTTGGGGCCTCGCTGTGCCCGAACCCTGGGCTGTCCGGGGCGATCACCCGGTGATCGACGGCCAGGTCGGCCAGAACCGGGAGCATCGAGGCGTTGGTGGCGCCGAGGCCGTGCAGCAGGACAACCGGGGGCGCGTCGGCCGGTCCGGCCGCCAAGTAGTTGGTCCGCACCCCGAGCGCCTCGACCTCGTGGGCGCGGGGGAAGGATGGCGGCACCGTCTGGTCGTCGCCGAACAGGCCGTCCAGCTGCAGCGACAGACCGAGGTCGCCGCGCACGGTCACCCGGCCGTCCAGGAAGGCGTGCACGCCGGAGGTGTGACCGGCCACGACGGCCGCAAGGACGTCCGGCGCGGCCCGGACCACCAGTGTGGGGTCGGGTGTGCCACCGCGACGGACCCGACCCCGGCCGCGGTCGAGCTGGACGGTCCACACGCCGTGCTCGCCGGCGTCGAACACGACGCTCGCGACCCGGTTGGCGAGTACGCCGCCGACCAGCGCCCGGCGCAGCCGGCTGGACAGCAGGGCGTCGAGCTCAGCGCCGGATGCTGCGGCGATCAGTGCGCCGCCGTCGGTGCGGTCATCCGACGCAGCAGTCCCACCAGGGTCCGTCGCTCGTCCATCGTCAGCACGGCGATCATCGGCGGCAGCTGGCGCAGCTGCCCGGCCAGCTCCTCGCGGACCCGGCGCCCGGTCGCGGTCGGCACGAGCGCCTTCACCCGCCGGTCGGTGCTCGAGGTCCGCCGCTGGACCAGGCCGGCCGTCTCGAGCCGGTCGGCGATGCCGGTGATGTTGCTGGCGTCGCAGCGCAACAGGCTGGCCAGCTCGCGCATCGGCCGTCCGCCGTCGTCGAGGTGGTGCAGGGTCACCGCCTGCTGCGGCGTCAGGTCGTGCACCGCGGCGACCGTCCCGAAATGCTGACGCATCTGGTCCATCAGCGTCAACAGCAACTCCACCTCCTCGGGCCCCCGAGGACGTGCCGAGCAGATGTCCTTCACCGACGCAGCGTACGACGCGGGGAGGCCGTCGTTGAGGTCGTCAACGACCTAGGCGCCGACCGTCTCGAGGCCGGGCGGGAGCGCGCCGGTCGCTTTTTCCCACAGCTTCGCGGCGCCACGGGCTGCCAGCAGCCGGGCCAAGCCCAGCGCGATCCCGCTGGCGACGGCCCAGGCGATGGCCTCGCTCCAGTCTGTCTCGCGCGAGGCAGGGTTGCGCGGCGGCTCCCCACCGCGGGTCTTGCTCCATCCCACGTCCAACGCCTTGCGGGTGGCCTTCGCCGCCGCCAGCCCGGTCGCCACACCGAGGACCTTCCACCCGAGCTTTGCCACCGCTGCCATCGCGCTCAGCCCTCATTTCCCGTCGTACGGCGTCCTGTCAGATGTGCCTGCCCAGCCTTGGCGACGGGACACGTTCAGGGGCTCACCCGGGCCTGCTCCAGGGCGGCCACGAGCTCAGCCGGTCGGCGCGTCCCGATCAGCCAGTACGGCGTGTCGTCGGCCGGGTCGGCGAGCTCGAGCCGCACAGCCGACTGTAGCCACGGCCGCAGGGCGACAAATGCCCACCGCTGGGCCAGTGGGCCGAGCCAGCGGCGAACCCCGGTGGCGTCGAGCGAGCTCATCGCACCGAGTGCGGTCACCGGGACCCGGGCCCCCGGCACATGCAGCACACCGTCGGCCAGGCGGACCCGCGAGCGGGAGGACACGATCAGCACCAGCGTGGTGAGCCCGGGCAGCACGACGTACGGCAGGACCGCACGCAGCGGACCGCTTGCGCCGCCGTGGACCTCGGCGGCGCCGACGAAGGCGATTGCGAGCCCGACCGGCCACCACCACCAGGGGACGACAAGGCGCTCGTCGTAGGACGCGCTGGAGCTCATCGCAGGAAGGGCAGCTTGACCGGCAACGACCTCAGGCCGGCCCCGATCGCCTTGAGGTAGTCGGTCAGCGCGGTCGGCACGAGGGTCTCGGCCAGGATGCCGCCGGCCGCGTCAACCCCGACGACATAGCGGGCCAGCGGGACTGGGTTGGACAGCGCGATCCGCACCGTTCGGGCCACCCAGACCGGGTCGGGGAGCTTGTGCGACCGCGACGACATCGCCTCCCCTCGCGCGTACGCCGCGGCGTAGCGCGGGTTGCTGGGCTCCGGGAACCCGCCGGTCTGCGCCGCGGACCAGATGTCGGTGCCGAACATCCCCGGCTCGACAAGCACGACCCGGATCCCGTCGGCCTCGACCTCCATCCGCAGCGCGTCGGTGACCGCCTCGAGGGCGTGCTTGCTGGCGCAGTACCACCCCATCAACGGGGTCGACAGCCGACCGGCCACCGAGCTGATGTTGACGATCCGGCCCTCGCCGCGCTCGCGCATGCCGGGTAGGACCAGCCGGGCGATCCGGATCGGGGCGACGACGTTGGTCTCCAGCTGCGCCCGGACGAGGGCGTCGCTGACGTCCTCGACGGCGCCGGACTGCGCGAAGCCGGCATTGTTGACGACCGCCCAGGGCCCGCCGCCGGTCATCGCCGCGATCTCGCCGAAGGCCTGCTCGCAGGACGAGGCGTCGTCGACGTCGCAGATGACGCTGCGGACGGTCACCCCTTTCGTCTGGGCGACCTCGTGCAGCCGATCGGTCTTCACAGCGCTCCGCGCGGTGCCGATGACGTCCCAGCCTGCGCCGGCCAACTCCAGGCAGGTGACGAGGCCGATACCGCTGTTGGCCCCAGTGACGACGACGCTCTTGCCCACGGTGCTGCTCCAGGTGTGTGTGAGTGCTGCCGACGGTACGTCGCGGGTAGCCTCGGTGCCCGGTCCGGACGAGTCGCGGGAGGTGCAGCACGTGGTCGATGTCGCCGTCTGCCGGCTCGACCCGGCGGTCCCGCTCCCGTCGTACGCGAGGGCAGGTGACGCCGGTTGCGACCTCGTCACGACTGTCGATCTCGAGCTCGGGCCGGGTGAGCGGGCGCTGGTGCCGACCGGCATCGCCATCGCGCTGCCGGTCGGTTACGCCGGCTTCGTGCACCCGCGGTCGGGCCTCGCGGTCGACCACGGCGTCGGGCTCGTCAACGCGCCTGGGACGATCGATGCCGGCTACCGGGGGGAGCTCAAGGTGGTTCTGGTCAATCACGACCCACGCGAGACGGTGCGGCTGCGCCGGCTGGACCGGATCGCCCAGCTCGTGGTGCAACCGGTCGAGCAGGTGCAGTGGCGCGAGACCGGCGAGTTGCCGCCGTCCGAGCGCGGCACGGGCGGGCACGGGTCCACAGGGGGCCACTCAGCGGGAGGTGCGTGAGGTGTTCGGTCGGCGCAAGAAGGACGGCGAGACGAGCGAGGTCGATCCGGAGTCGTTCGAGGACGACCTGGA
>JAYTOZ010000431.1:0-1554 GCA_043747515.1 Frankiales bacterium
GCCCATCTCGATCAGCACGACGCCGCGGCCGAGGACGTGGATGTCGCCGCCTTCGAGCGTCGCCGGCTGGTGGGCCAGATCGTCGTCGCCGGACAGGATCAGGAACGCCGCGTCGGCGAACATCGGGTGAAACCGGTAGACCGCCCGGCTGTGCAGCGACTCACGCTGCCGGGCCGCCTTGGCCATCGGGTTGATGCTCACGCCGCCGTAGATCCAGGCCGAGTTGTCGCGCTGGAACAGCGTGTTCGGCAGCGGCGGGAGCACGAAGTCGTCCAGGCCGAGGGTCTGCCAGCGCAGACTGCGGACGTGCAGCGGCGACAGGTCGGCGCGGGTGGCACCACCGATGAGCAGCTCGGCGAGGGCCGCACCGTCGATGCCCTCGCTGAGGCGGCGCAGGGGGCCGGCCAGGGTCGGACCGACCAGCTCGGCGGTGCACAGCCGAGTAAGCACGAACGCCCTGGCCTCGGTCAGCTCAAGGGTCGCCGCGGGCAGCCTGTCGAAGTGGTGGACGGTGACGCCACGGTCGCGCAAGGCGTGCGTGAACACATCGTGTTCCTCACGGGCCTGGGCCGCCCACAGGACGTCGTCAAACAGCAGCTCCTTGCAATTGCCGGGCGTGAGTCGGCTCAGCTCCGGGCCGGGACGGTGCACAACCGCCTGCCGCAGCTGGCCAACTTCGGAGTGCACGCCGACGGTGCTCACGCCGACGCCGCCGAGCTGCGGTCGCGGCGGCGGAGCCAGCGCACCAACTCGTCCGCCCCCCACACGATCAAGGGGAACGGCAGGAGCACTGCCAGCTGCGGCAGACCGAGCGCCGTGGTCCCGAAGACGTGCTGCAGCACCGGGAGGTACAGCACCGCGCCGGTGAACGCGAGCTCGAAGGCGATCCCCCAGAGCAGCAGCGGGTTGGACCGGACCCCGACGGTGAACAGCGACGCGCGGTCGGTCCGGGCCGCGAAGGCGGTGCCGATCTGACAGGCGACGATCCCGGCGAAGGTCATCGTGGTGGCCTGCAGATAGCCGCGGTGCAAGGCGGTTCCCGGACCCGTCGGATCCCCGGGGTGCCATCCCGCGCGCCACAGCGTGAACACATACCCGCCCATCACGAGCACGGCCGAGACCCCGCCGAGCAGCAGCCACGCACGGATCAGCAGGGCGCGGTCGATCACGCCGGTGCCGCGCGGCCGGGGCGGGTGGTCCATCGAGCCGGGCTCGGCGGGTTCTCGACCGAGGGCCAGGGCCGGCAGCGTCTCGGTACCGAGGTCGATGGCGAGGATCTGCAGCACCGTCAGCGGCAGCGGTACGGCGCCGCCGGACAGCGCAAAAATCAAAAACGGGACGACCTCCGGGACGGCGTGCGCGAAGATGTAGAGGACGAATTTGCGGACGTTGTCAAAGACCTGACGGCCGGCACCGACCGCCTCGACGATGGTCGCGAAGTCGTCGTCGGTGAGCACCATCGTCGCCGCTTCGCGGGCCACATCGGTGCCCGACCGGCCCATCGCCACACCGATGTCGGCGTGCCGCAGCGCTGGCGCGTCGTTGACCCCGTCA
>JAYTOZ010000432.1:0-3398 GCA_043747515.1 Frankiales bacterium
GTGCCGCACGCCCTGGACGCCGCCGCGCTGCTGCGCGACGACTGGGGGGTGGCCGCCGACGTGTGGTCGGTGACCAGCTGGAACGAGTTGCGCCGCGACGCGCTGGCCTGCGACTCCCACGCTCTGCTGCACCCGGAGGAGCCCCCGCGTACGCCGTACGTGACACAGGCCCTGATGGACAGCACCGGTCCGGTCGTGGCGGTCAGCGACTGGATGCGGGCCGTCCCAGACCAGATCAGCCGCTGGGTGCCCGGGACGTGGGCCTGCCTCGGCACCGACGGCTTCGGCCGGTCCGACACCCGGGCGGCGCTGCGCCGGCACTTCCACATCGACGCCGAGTCGATCGTGACCGCCGTGCTGGCGGAGCTGGCCCGGCGCGGCGACGTGCCCGCGGACCTGCCGGCAAAGGCGATCGAGCGCTACGCGCTGCTGAGCGAGCGGGTCGACCCGGCCAAGGACAACGAGGCCGGCAGCAGCGAGGTCAGCGGCTAGACCTGCTGGCGCATCTCCCAGACGAGCACCTCGGCGCTGCCGCCGACCGCGGTCAACGCCGGGCCGCCCGCCGCCGTCAGGCGCACCGCGTCGCCCTGCGCCAGCGGTCCGGCACCCTCCAGCTCGACCGCCCCCACCGCGACGAACACGTGCACGTACGCCGCGTCCGGCAGCTGGACCGACTCGCCATCCGCGAGCCGCGCGGCGAGCAGGACGGCGCCCTCCTGCCGGATCGAGATCGCCGCCTCATGGCCGCGGCCGCTGGCGACCGGGACGAGCCCGCCGCGCTCGAGGGTCGCGGTGATGTCCAGCTGCTGGTAGCTGGGCGCGACGCTGTCGGTGTCGGGGACCACCCACATCTGCACGAAGTGCACGGGGGCCTCGGCGGTCGCGTTCATCTCCGAGTGCAGCATCCCGGTGCCGGCGCTCATCCGTTGCGCGAGACCGGGCACGATCACCCCGTTGTGGCCGTGCGAGTCCTGGTGCACGAGCTCACCGCTGAGCACCCAGGTGATGATCTCCATGTCGCGGTGCGGGTGGGTCGAGAACCCCGAGCCCGGGGCGACGACGTCGTCGTTGTTGACGAGCAGCAGCCCGAACGAGGTATTCGCCGCGTCGTAGTGCCGTCCGAATGAGAACGAGTGCTTCGAGTCGAGCCAGGAGATCCGGGTGCTGGCCCGCTCACCGGCCCGGCGTACATCGATGGTCATGGGCCAATCATGACCACCAATCGCAAGTTACCCATGCGCGGTGCCCCATCGGGGTCATCTGCGCGGAAAGGGTCAAGTTCGGCAACCAGGATGCCGGAGACTCAAGGACCACGGCGGGAGGCACCCAGATGGCCAGGCGCAGCAGCACCGTCGAGCAGCTCGCGGAGCACCCGAACCTCATCGAGGTGCTCGGGGTGCTCACCCACCTGGCGCACATCGACGACGCCGATGTCCCCAAGCTGGCCCTGGCCTGGACCAACAGCCCAGCGCTGGCCGAGGCCCGCGACCGTGCGCTGTCGCCGGACAGCCCGCTCGTGCTCGAGGTCCTGGCGGCCTTCGAAGCCCTGACGGCGCTGTTCGACGACGACCTTCGGGGCGAGGCCGCCTACATCACCAACGACCCGACGATCACCATCACCGCCCTCAAGGCCGTCCGGGACGCCATCGCAGCCACCTACGCCCGACCGGTCCTGCGGCCCACGCAGTACGCCGCACTGATGCGACCGTGGCGGACGGTGTTCCCGACCTCGCCCGTGGACGAGCCCGACCTCGGCCCGCAGGGCGAGGTCGTCAAGGCGCTCCTGGCGGCCCTACCGCAGTTGGCTGCGCGCTGCCACGACCCAGCCGCCCGGGAGGCCTACGACGCGCTGGTCAACCAGTCGTTCCTGGACGAGTCCGATCGGGCTGAGGCCCGCGAGTCGGCCTTCCACGCCGCGGTGCTGACCCGCCGCCGGCGGCTGTGGGCCCTGGTTCGCCGCAGCGCCGGCGAGGGCCTGCTGCGCGGCTGCCCGAGCTGCGGGGCCGGCCCGGTCAACGATCAGGAAACCCGCCGGGTCCTGCAGGTCTGCCGCGACGCGGCGTGCGCGCTGCTGGTCGCCGACGCCCTGCCGGACCGGCTGACCGAGCTGCTCACCGCCCCGGCGTCCCGGCTCATCCCGATCCAGCGCGGCCCGTCCAGCTGAGCAGTGCCTCGACGTCCCAGGCGTTGACGATCCGGTCCGGGGTGACGCCACAGAGGTAGGCCCGCTCGCAGCCGGCGGCCTGCCAGTCGAGCTGACCTGGCGCGTGGGCATCGGTGTCGATCGCCACCATGCAACCGGCCTCCAGCGCCAGCTTGAGCAGCCGCTTGGGCGGGTCGAGCCGCTCGGGCCGGCTGTTGACCTCGACCGCCACCCCGAAACGCGCACACGCCGCGAAGACCACCTCGGCGTCGAAGGTCGACTCGGGCCGGCCCTTGCCGGTCACCAGCCGCCCGGTGCAGTGCCCCAGCACATCGGTGTGCGGGTTACTGACCGCAGCCACCAGCCGGGCGGTCATCTCCTCCCGCGGCATCCGCAGCGCGCTGTGCACGCTCGCGACGACGAGGTCGAGCTCGGCCAGCAAAGCAGGTTCCTGGTCCAGCGAGCCGTCGAGGTTGATGTCGCACTCGATGCCGGTCAGCAGCCGGAACCCGTCCAGCTGCTCGTCGAGCTCGCGGACGACACCGAGCTGCTCCCGCAGCCGCTCCGAGGACAGGCCGCGGGCCACCTTGAGCCGCGGTGAGTGATCCGTCAGCACCAGGTAGTCGTGCCCCAGACCCTTGGCGGCCAGGGCCATCTCATCAATCGGCGAGCCACCGTCGCTCCAGTCCGAATGCGCGTGGCAGTCACCCTTCAGCGTGGCCCGCAACGCCGCCGCCCCCACCCCGACCGGGGTGTCGCCCAGGGTCTGCACCCGCCGCAGGTAGACCGGCTCCTCACCGGCGAGCGACTCCACGACGACCAACGCGGTCACCTTGCCGATCCCGGTCAACTCGACGAGCGTGCCGGCCCGCGCCCGGGCCTGCAGCTCGGGCGCCGGGGTGCGGTCCACGACCCCGGCCGCGGTCCGGAACGCCTTCACCCGGTACGACGGCTCCGCGGCCCGCTCCAGGCAGAACGCGATCGCCCGCAGGTCGGTTGCCGGGTCCCGGGCTGCGCCGTCCTGAGGGCTCATCCGGAAACCGGTCGGTAGACGACCAGCGGATGCTCGGCCGCTCGGAGCAGCAGGTGCACCGGGCCGTCACCCACCGGCCCGTCCCGCGCGATCCGCTGGCCGCCCTGACTCGACCGGACGGGCAGCCGGCCGTCGATGCAGCCGTCGTCGAGCCGTTGGCGCCAGCTCGACGCGAAGCCGGCCGGGTGGTCGTGCCCGTTGCCGGCGGCGCTGCCGACCGCG
>JAYTOZ010000433.1:0-3327 GCA_043747515.1 Frankiales bacterium
GAGACGTCGGCGCCGGTGCCAGCCATCGCCTCGGCGACGGTCGCGTACACGGCGATGCCGTCGACGTCGGTCCCGGCTTTCCTCGGGTTGACGCCACCGACGACCTTGCTGCCGGACGCCACCATGCGCCGGGTGTGCTTGGTGCCCTCTGCTCCGGTGATGCCCTGCACGATGATCTTTGAGTCGGCGGTCAGGAAGATGGCCATCAGCGGGCGCTCCCAGCGAGTTCGGCCGCTTTGTCGGCGGCGCCGTCCATCGTGTCGACGACGGTGACGAGCGGGTGAGCTGCGGCGGCCAGGATGCGGTGCCCCTCGTCGACGTTATTGCCGTCGAGTCGGACGACCAACGGCTTGGTCTCTTTGTCCCCGAGCATCGCAAGGGCCTGCACGATGCCGTCGGCGACGGCGTCGCAGGAGGTGATCCCGCCGAAGACGTTGACGAACACCGACCGGACGTCCGGGTCGGACAGGATGATCTCGAGGCCGTCGGCCATCACCTGCGCGGACGCACCGCCGCCGATGTCGAGGAAGTTGGCGGGTTTGACCGTCTGACCATTTCCTAGGGAATACGCCTCGCCGGCGTAGGCGACGACGTCGAGCGTGCTCATGACGAGCCCGGCGCCGTTGCCGATGATGCCGACCTGCCCGTCGAGTTTGACGTAGTTCAGGCCCTTGGCCTTCGCGCGGCCCTCGAGGTCGTCCTCGGCAAGGACGTCGGCATAGGCGTCGAACACCGCCTGGTGCCGGAACTCCGCGTTGGCGTCCAGGGTGACCTTGCCGTCCAGCGCGACGATGCGGCCGTCCGGGGTCTTCACCAGCGGGTTGACCTCGACGAGCGTGGCCTCCTCCTCGACGAAGACCTTCCACAGCGAGACCAGGATGGCGGCGACGGCTTCGGCCACCTCGGCTGGGAACCCGGCGGTGGCGACGATCTCGGCCGCCTTGGCCGCGTCGCAGCCGGTGACGGCGTCGACGGGGACGCGGGCGAGGGCTTCGGGCCGCTCCACCGCGAGCTGCTCGATCTCCATGCCCCCCTCCACACTCGCCATAGCGAGGTAGGTGCGGTTGGCCCGGTCGAGCAGGAACGAGACGTAGTACTCCGTGTCGATGTCGCTGGCTTCGGTGACGAGCACCTTGTGGACGATGTGGCCCTTGATGTCCAGACCCAGGATCTCGGTCGCCCGGGCAACTGCCTCGTCCGGCGTCTCGGCCAGTTTGACACCGCCGGCCTTGCCCCGGCCACCGGTCTTGACCTGCGCCTTGACGACGACGGGCTTGCCGATGCGCTCAGCGACGCCGCGGGCAGCCTCGGCCGTGTCGACCGTCTCGCCCGGCAGCACAGGCACGCCGTGCTTGGCGAAGAGCTCCTTCGCTTGGTACTCCATGAGATCCACAGCTGATCCTGCCCTTCCGCCGCGTTGTCACGGCGAGGCTAGCGAGAGACGCGGCCCTGCCACGCAGCGGCCTCACGGGCGCAACGCCGGTCGGGTCAGCCGCGCTTGCCGGTCGGCAGCTTGCCGACGACGTACGCCGCGACGAGGTAGACCCCGGTCGCCAGCAGGGAGTTGACGACGAGCGCGTCTTGCCCGCGCTTGGGCGCGAAGACATCCCGGAACGGCCCGGCCGCCTCGCGGGCGAGGTCAAGGGCGTTGCGGACACGCCGTCTTCGTGGGCACCTGACACGACCCGGCTCACAGACCTGGGAGGCCGTCGATGCTCTCGGCGTTCCGCTCGGCCCGGTAGGCCGCGGTCCCGGCCGGTCCCCGCCGCTCGGCCGACAGTCGCAGCAGGTCCCGCTCGCCGACAACCTCCATGACCGGTACGCCGTACCCGCAGGAGTCACTGACCCGCTCCACGTCGACGACGACGACCGCGCGGGCGCCGGGGTGCGCAGGATGGCGGGCAACCACCTGGTCGTACACCACAGTGCCCGGCATCTCGACGGTGCCGTGACCGTGCAGACCGATGATGCGGGGGCGCGCGTCGTAGGAGCAGAACAGCAGTGTGACGCGGCCGTTCTCGCGCAGATGCGCGATCGTCTCGATACCGCTGCCGGTGAGATCGACCCAGGCGAGACGATGCGGGCCGAGCACCGACAAGGTGTCGTGGCCACGCGGCGAGAGGTTGACCCGACCGTCAGCGGCAAGCGGGGCGCTCGCCACGAACCACAGCGGCTGGGACTGCAGCCAGGCGGCCAGGGTCTCGTCGATGCCGTCGTAGACCTTGCCCACGTCAGACCGCTGGCGCGCCGACGTGCTCGCGGACCCAGTCGACGATCGACTGCGTCGTCGCACCCGGGGTGAAGACCTTCGAGACCCCGATCGCCGCGAGCTCGGGGATGTCGTCCTCGGGGATGATGCCCCCACCGAAGACCACGACGTCGTCGGCACCGCGCTCGCGCAGGAGGTCCATCACACGCTTGAACAGCGTCATGTGCGCGCCCGACAACACCGACAGGCCGACACAGTCGGCGTCCTCCTGAATCGTCGTCTCGACGATCTGCTCAGGGGTCTGGTGCAGCCCCGTGTAGATGACCTCCATCCCGGCGTCGCGCAGCGCCCGGGCCACGACCTTGGCACCGCGGTCGTGTCCGTCGAGCCCAGGCTTGGCCACGACCACACGGATCCGGCTGGCGCTGGTCATTGGACCTCCTTCAAGGGGCGGGGTGCGCTTGGTTTCGGGAGCGTACGCGCCCGTGCCGCCAGTCTCCGGGTCGCTCCACCGGGTTTGCTGCACATCTGGCCCGCACAACGCGTAGCGTCGTCCGTCACCAGGCCCTGCCCCGCGCCGCCGTGGAGGAATCGTGCTGGACCCGCGACCGTCTGTGACCCGGGCGACGCGTACGACCGTCCGGGCCGCGCAGACCCTCTGCTCGCCGACCGGGCTCCGCGGCGCAGGAACCGAGTTAGCCTGGTTCGCCGCGCATTTCGTGATCTATCCCCTGGGCATGAGCCGCGAGCGCGGCCGGGAGAAGGGTCGCGAGGAGCTCGAGCGGTTCACCCTGGACAGCCTGCCGCCGTTGCAGCGGGGCCTGCTGCTCGGCGACGTCGTCGCAGCAGGGACTCCGATCATCTTGGTCCACGGGATGGTCGACAACCGGTCGATCTTCACCCTGCTGCGCCGGGCGCTGCTCCGCCGCGGGTTCGGCCGCGTCATCACCCTGAACTACAGCCCGCTCGCGCAGGACGTCCGCTCGGTCGGGCTGCGGCTGTCCCGGCTGATCGAACAGACCTGCGAGGAAACCGGCTACGAGCGGGTGCACGTCATCGGGCACTCGCTCGGTGGGGTCGTCGCCCGCTACTACGTCCAGCGGCTCGGCGGCGACGCC
>JAYTOZ010000434.1:0-3853 GCA_043747515.1 Frankiales bacterium
TCTGCCGCGAGAGGGCGAAGCAGCGTCAGCGATGAGGCCGTACCCCGCAGGCGGTGGGCAAGCACGCATTAGCCGCAGAGCAGAGGCGCCCGCTCGGCGGCTCACCAGCGCCAAGCACTTGTTGCTTGCCGCGCCCAGCGCTGGCCCGGTCCGGCCGTGGCATTTTCAGGTTGTGTGCAATGCGGGTGGCCTCTCATGGTCCCGGCTTCCGTTTGACGACAGAGATCAAACTGCCGACGACCGAAACCCCTCTTTCCAGGCGCACGACAAACTGCCGAGCCCTCGACGCTCGAGCCGAAGCCCGCGACCGTCGAGCGGAGGCCCGCGACAGTGCGCAGCATCGCCCCGCCGCGAAGGCGGCCTCCGACTGACAGCGGACACGGGAAACTGCCCGGAGGCGGCCACGAAATCTGCCCGCTGACGGCCACGAAATCTGCCCGCCGACGGCCATGAGAACTGCCCGCTGACGGTCACGGGATCTGCCCGACACGACTGCGTTGCCTCGCTACCTCCGGTGGTTGAGGTCCCTCCTCGAGTGCGCTTGCGGTGCTGAAGTGCCCGCGCTTTCGAGGAGGAACACCGTCAAGTCTGCAGGGGAAATCATGGAGATACTGGAAGCGTTCGACCTCCCGGGGTCGTTGCGAGATGCCGCCGCGCTGGCGGGTTGTTCCCATCACACGGTCGCCAGGTACGTCGAAGCGCATGAGGCCGGTGGGCAGCTCGACAAGCCCGCCGTCCGGCCGCAGCTGATCGATGAGTTCCAAGCCACCGCCCCATCACTGCTCCCCCACGACGAGGCGCGGAGGCAGGCGCCGCCGTCGAGGATGCCGCTCGACCGCTCGTCCAGAACCGGCGCTCTCTACTCCCCCCCGGATGTGGAGAACTGTCGTGACCCGCCCTCGTAGATGCCGCGACTCGATATGAGGGCGCCTTCCTGTATCGGGTGGCTAGGTGTGGAAGCGGTACCCGAGGCCGGGTTCGGTGATCAGATGCTGCGGGCGGCCGGGCTCGGCCTCGAGCTTCTTGCGCAGCTGTGAGATGTAGATGCGCAGGTAGCTGGGGTCGGTGTGGTCCGGCTGCCCGCGCAGAGCGGTGAGCAGCTGTCGTCGGGTGATGAGCTTGCCGGGGTTGCGCACGAGCAGTTCCAGCAGGTGCCACTCGGTCGGGGTGAGGTGCACCTCGGCGCCGCCGTACGACGCGGTCTTGGCCTCGAAATCGACGTGGGCGTGGCCGAAGACGACCTGTCGGCGGCGCGCAGCGTCGGGCAGCGCGCGGCGGGTCGCGGCGCGCAGCCTCGCAAGCAGCTCGTCCATGTCGAAGGGCTTGGTCACGAAGTCGTCGGCGCCGAGGTCGAGGGCCTGCACCTTGTCGCTGCTGCCGACCCGCGCCGACAGGACCAGGATGGGGACTTGCGATCTCGTGCGGATCGCGCGGATGACGTCGAGTCCGTCGAGGTCGGGCAGCCCGAGGTCGAGCACGATCACGTCCGGCTCGCGGGCGGCATGCTCGTTGAGCGCTCCGGTCCCGTCCTCCGCGGTCACCACCTCATACCCACGTGCGGTGAGGTTCAGGTCGAGAGCGCGTCGCATCTGCGGCTCGTCCTCGACGACGAGGACTCGCGTCATGCCGGCTCCTCTTCCGCGGCGGGGAGGTCAACGACCATCGTGAGTCCGCCCCCGGGGGTCTGCTCCATGCGGAGCTGTCCCGACATCGCTTCGGTGAAGCCACGGGCGATCGCGAGGCCCAGGCCGACGCCGCCGTCGGTGCCGCTGGCGTGGTCGTGCAGGCGTTGGAAGGGCTCGAAGACATGCTGCTCCGCCGCGGCCGGGATGCCCGGGCCACGGTCGATGACCCGCAGTTCGACCCTGCCGTCGTGATAGCTGCCGGCGACCCGGACCGTTGTCCCCTCGGTGGCGTGGCGGAGGGCGTTCTGCACGAGGTTGGCGATGACGCGTTCGAGCAGGCCGGCGTCGGCGTGCACCTCGGGCAGTGTCGGGGGTACGTGCAGGTCGACGGCCTCACCCCCGGGTACGTGGGCGAGAGCCTGGCTGACGATGTCGTCCAGCCCGAGGGGTGCGGGGAACACGGACAGCACACCGGCCTGCAGGCGGGAGAGATCCAGCAGGTTCGTCACGAGGTCCGTGAGTCGGTCCAGCGATGAGACGGCCGTGCCGAGCAGCTCCTGCCTGTCCTGCTCGGACCAGGCGATGGTCGTGTCGGTCAGTCCGGACAGGGCAGCCTTCGCGGTCGCGATGGGTGTGCGCAGGTCGTGGCTGACGGCGTTGAGCAGCGCCGTGCGCATCCGGTCCGCCTCGGCCAGGGGGACGGCTGCCTGGGCGGCCTCGGTCAGCTGCCGTTGCTGGTAGGCAACGGCCACCTGGCTGGCGAAGGCCCCGAGCACCCGACGGTCCTCCAGGGGCAGCACCCGACCGCCGAGGGCGAGCGACAGCTCGTCGTCCAATGGCACCTCGGTGTCGGCGTCCTGTGGTCGCCGGATCGGTTCGGGGCCGACGGTGTCAATGACGTCCCAGGTCCCGCGGGCTGCGTCACCGGCGCTGCTAGGCGCGGAGCCGGTCTTGCGCAGCAGGGTGACCGTCTGCACGGAGAATGTCTCTTGAACGCGTTCGAGCAGAGCCGACAGTGCTGTCTCCCCGCGCAGCAGGCTGCCGGCAAGGGTCGACAGCGTCTCGGCCTCTGCGCTGGCTCGGGCGGCCTGGGTCGCCCGCTCGGCGGACAGTGTCACGACGCGACTGACGAGGGTCGCGATGAGGATGAAGACGGCGAGCGCCAGGACGTTCTGCGGCTCGGAGATCGTGAAGGCGTGGATCGGCGGGACCAGGTAGAAGTTCAGCAGCAGGCTCGCCACCACAGCCGAGAGCAGGGCCGGCCAGAAGCCCCCAACGAGGCTGACGAGCACCACGGCAAGCAGGTACAGCAGCAGGTCCGTACCCAGGGTGAGGTCGCCGCGGCTGGTCGTGCACAGCAGAGTCAGTGCGGCGAGCAGCACAGCGGCTAGGGCGAGGCCGAACAGGCGGCGGCGAATGTCCAGACCGCGCGTCAGCTTGGGAAGCGCACGGCCGCGCCCGGCGTAGTCGTGGCCCACGACGTGCACGTCGATGGAGCCGGCCGACCGGACCGTGCTGATACCCGTACCGACGCCGAGCGCGGCGTTGAGAGGTCGTCTGCGGCTGGCGCCGATCACGATCTGGGTGGCGTTGTTGCTGCGAGCGAAGCCGAGCAGGGCAGCGGAGACGTCATCGCCGACCAGCGAGTGGTAGGAACCGCCGAGCGACTCCAGCAGCAACCGCTGCGTGGTCAGGGCAGCCGGGCTCGCGCCGGACAGCCCGTCGCTGCGGGCGACGTGGACCCCGAGCAGCTCACCTCCCGTGGCGCGCGCCGCGATCCGCGCGGCCCGGCGGATGAGGGTGTCCCCCTCGGGGCCGCCGGTGAGGGCGACGACGACCCGTTCCCTCGTCTCCCAGGCGTCCGCGATCCCGTGCGCCTCGCGGTACTTCTGCAGCCCCTCGTCCACGCTGTCCGCCAACCACAGCAGGGCGAGCTCTCGCAGGGCCGTCAGGTTGCCGACCCGGAAGTAGTTGCCGAGTGCCGCGTCGACCTTCTCGGACTTGTAGACGTTGCCGTGCGCCATCCGTCGGCGCAGCGCCTCCGGGGTCATGTCGACCAGCTCGACCTGATCGGCAGATCTGACGACGGAGTCCGGGACTGTCTCGCGCTGAGGCACCCCGGTGATGGCCAGGACGACGTCGTTGAGGCTCTCGAGGTGCTGGACGTTGACCGTGCTGATGACGTCGATCCCGGCTTCGAGGAGCGCCTCGACGTCCTGCCAGCGCTT
>JAYTOZ010000435.1:0-3659 GCA_043747515.1 Frankiales bacterium
AGCAGCGCGCTCACCGCCGGTGCGGCGTACATGAAACCGTTGCCGGGACCGCCGCTGAGGTACTTCACCGAGCCGCCGAGATAGAGGTCGACGTCGAGATCGACGACGTCGACGGGCAACGTGCCGGCCGCCTGGTAGCCATCGACGACCGCGAGCGCGCCGACCTCGTGCGCCCGCTCGATCAGCGGCCGGACGTCGACAATGGTCGAGGTGCGGAACAGCACCTGCGAGCACTCGACGAGCAGGGTGCGCTCGTCGATGGCCGCCACCATCGCGTCGAGGTCGAGCTCCACGCCATCCGGGTGGCCCGGGACGACGACGGCCTCGCCGCCGAGCCGGTGCACCTGCGACCAGGTGTGCAGGCTGCCGGGCCACTCCAGGCTGCTGGTGACGACCCGGTTGCGCGGGCCGCGCCAGTCAAGGGCCGACACGACGTCGCCGAGCAGGTCCGCGACGTTCTGCCGCATGACGGTCGTGCCGGGCGGGGCGCCCACCAGCGAGCCGACCAGGTCGGCCACCCGTCGTACCTCTGGGGCCCACTGCTCCCAGGCGACGACGCCGTGCTCGGCCCAGAGGGCAGCGAAGGTGGCGAGCCGCTCCGGGGTGCGCCGGTGCATCGCGCCGAGGGTGTGGCTGGCGAGGTAGGTGCTGCGCGCGAGTACCGGGTAGTCGCCGCGCCGACCCAGCAGGTCGTCGTGACACGAGGTCATCCGGCGATCCTGGCGATCAGGGCGAGCACATCGGTGGCGAGCCGCTGTGACGATGGCTCGTCCTCGCAAACGGCGACCTCGTGGCCGGCCTCGCTCATCACGGTGGTGAGCACCAGCACCAACGCATCGGCCGACACGTCGTCGGTGTCGGCGCTGAGCAGCGCGGCGTTGCGCCGGGTCCACGCGCGGTAGCGCCGCCTGGTGACCAGCTCGAAACCCGGCGGCCCACCGCCGGCCAGGAACAGCCGGGCGAGGTCCCGCTCGACCCAGCAGCCTTCGAGATAGGCCCGGGAGCCGGCGAGGAACAACGCGAGCGGCTCCCGTTCACCAGCGGTCCGGGCCTGCTTGACGGCGCTCGCGGCCCGCGCCTCCTGCCGCTCCTGATAGTCCTCGAACAGCGCGAGGTAGAGCTCCGCCTTGCCACCGAAGTGGTGGTAGAGGCTGCCCACGCTCGCCCCCGCCCGGGCGACGACATCAGCGATGGATGCTTCGGCGAAACCCGAGACGGCGAAGATCTCCCGGGCTGCAGCGAGCAGGGCCGCGCGGGTCGTCGCCGCCCGGCCGGGCCGGGCGGCCACCGACGTCATGCCAACTCGCTGAACGGCACCCGCCGGTGGTCCGACACCGCCCCGATCGTGGACCACTCGTTGGCGCCGAGCCGGGCCAGCGGCCGAAGCAGGTCGATCGCCGGACGTCCGTCCCGCAGCACGGCCTCGTCGACCGCGAGGTGCACGACCTGTCCGAACACGACCGTGCAGCTGCCGAACACCTGGGTCGCCACCACCCGGCACTCCAGCGCCACCGGTGACTCGGCCACTCGCGGGGGCGCGACGCGAAGGCTCGGTTCGCGGGTCACCCCGACGGCGTCGAACTCGCTGGTGTCGGCGGGGTAGTCAGTGCCCGTCGCATTGATCTGCTCCAGCATCGGTTCGGTGCACAGCGAGACGACGAACTCCCCGGTGGCAAGTGCGTTGCGCAGGCTGTCCTTTTCCCCGACGGAGGTGAACTGCACGACGGCCGGGTCGATCCCGGCGATCGTGAAGAACGAATGCGGGGCAAGGTTGTCGACACCGGTTGGCGACGTGGTCGACACCCAGGCGATCGGCCGCGGGACGACGACGCTGTTGAGCAACGGGTAGATCTGCGGGCCGAGCTCAGCGGGGTCAAAGTCGCGTCGGGGCACCGGCCAAGCGTATCGACGGCTGACGGTCGACCCACAGATCGGATGGCCGCACCGCAGAAGCGGAGTGTCGAGCAGCTATTGTGCCGCGGGTGCACCTCTATCGACTGACGGCCGCGGCGCAACTGCTCGGCGTCAGCGACGACACGCTGCGCCGCTGGGCCGACGCCGGACGGCTCCGCACGACCGAGGACGCCGACGGTCGTCGGGTCGTCGAGGGCGCCGACCTGGCGGCGTTCGCGGTGGCACTGGCCGGGGACCCCACCGGGCCGGTCGCAACGTCAGCCCGCAACGCCTTCCCCGGCATCGTGACGCGGGTGCTTCGCGGCGATGTCGTGTCGCAGGTCGAGGTCCAGTCCGGCGCACACCGGCTCGTCTCGCTGATGACGACGGAGTCGGTCGACGCACTCAGCCTCGCGCCGGGCCGGCCGGCCACCGCATCGGTCAAGTCCACCAACGTCGTCGTGGAGGTCCCATGAACCTGGTCCGTCCAGCCCTTGCCGGCCTGGCCCTGCTGCTGGCCGCTGCCTGCGGAGGCGGCAGCCCGCAGGCCGCGCAGCCCACGACCGCGCAGCCCACAACGAAGGACCCTGCGGTCGCCGCGCTCACCGTCCTCGCGGCGTCCTCGCTGACAAAAGTCTTCACGGCCGAGGGCGCTGCCTATGAAAAGACCCACCCCGGCGCGCACGTGAGCTTCTCCTTTGCCGGCTCGCAGGCCCTGGTGGCCCAGGTAGCCCAGGGCGCCCCCGCCGACGTGCTGGCCACCGCCGACGCGTCCTCGATCGCCACCGTGACAGCCGAGCTCAACGGCGAGCCCCGCGTATTCGCCCGCAACCGCCTCGCGGTGATCACCGGCCCCGGCAACCCTCGTCACCTCGGCACGCTGGCCGATCTGGCCAAGCCCGGGGTCAAGGTGGTGCTCGCCGGCCCGACGGTCCCGGTGGGCAAGGCGGCCGCCAAGGCCCTCGCCGCGGCCGGGGTCAAGCTCACGCCGGTCTCGTTCGAGCAGGACGTCAAGGGCGTCGTGACCAAGGTCCGGCTCGGCGAGGCCGACGCCGGTATCGCCTACGTCACCGACCTCAAGGCCGCAAAAGGCGCCATCGCGGGGACGACGTTGCCGGCGATCTCCAACAGCTACCCAGCCGCGATCCTCAAGACCAGCAAAGCGTCAGCTGCCGCTGAGGCCTTCATCGACTTCGTGCTCTCCCCCGCCGGGCAGACGATCCTCGCCGCAGCCGGGTTCCTGCCGCCGGCGTGAGGCGACGGACGCCGCTGCTCCTCGCGACGCCTGCGCTGCTGGCCGCGCTCGTGGTCGTCCTGCCGCTCGGCGCGCTCCTACGGCGGACCCCGTGGTCGCGGCTGCCGGAGCTGCTCGGCACCGTCACGGTGCGGCAGGCCCTGCTGCTGTCACTGCGCTGCACATTGGCCGCGGTGGTGCTCGCGCTGCTGCTCGGGGTGCCGCTGGCGTGGGTCCTCGCCCGCTCGGTGCTCCCGGGTCGGCGGCTCCTGCGCGGCCTGATCACCGTGCCGCTCGTGTTGCCGCCGGTCGTCGGTGGGGTCGCGCTGCTCCTGGCGTTCGGGCGGCGCGGGGTGCTCGGCCCGCTGCTCGTCGAGGCCGGCGCCGTGCCTGCCTTCACGCCGTACGGCGTGGTGCTGGCCGAGACGTTCGTCGCCCTGCCATTCCTGGTCCTCACCGTCGAGGGGGCACTGGCCGGCTTGGATCGGGGCAACGAGGATGTCGCCGCAACGCTCGGAGCCCGGCCGCTGCG
>JAYTOZ010000436.1:0-4421 GCA_043747515.1 Frankiales bacterium
CGGAAGTCCTCGTCGCGGTAGCAGCGGGCGATCTGGTAGTAGCGCTCGAGCCCGCCGACCATGAGCAGCTGCTTGAACAGCTGAGGCGACTGCGGCAGCGCATACCAGCTGCCGGGCTGCAGCCGCACCGGCACCAGGAAATCGCGCGCACCCTCAGGGGTGGATCGAGTCAGGGTCGGGGTCTCGATCTCCAGGAAACCTTCACGGTGCAGCACCTCCCGGGCGGCTCGGTTCACCTGCGAGCGCAGCCGCATCGCCGCCGCCGGCCCCGAGCGACGAAGGTCGAGGTAGCGGTGTTTGAGCCGCACCTCCTCCCCGACCTCGACGTGGTCGTCGATCGGGAAGGGCAGCGGCGCCGAGGCGCTGAGCACCTCAAGGGCCGAGCAGTCGACCTCAACCGCCCCGGTGGGCATCGCCGAGTTGTCGCTGCCGGCCGGCCGCACCCGCACCTCGCCGGTGACGGTGACGCAGTACTCGCTGCGCAACTCGTGGGCGGCGTCGGAGCGGACGACCACCTGGACGATCCCACTGCGGTCGCGCAGGTCGAGAAAGGCCACCCCCCCGTGGTCACGCCGCCGGGCCACCCAACCGGCCAACGTGACGGTCGTGCCGGCGTGCTCCTGGCGGAGCGAACCGGCCTCGTGGGTGCGCAGCATCTACAGCTTCTCTCTGAGGGTGGGGACGAGCTCCTCAAACGGCACGGCGGCCTGCTCGCCGGAGCGGAGGTCCTTGAGCTGGGCGACGCCGGCGTCCAGGTCCCGGTCGCCGACGACCACGGCGTACGCCGCGCCGGAGCGGTCGGCCGCCTTCATGGCGCCCTTCAGGCCCCGGTCGCCGTAGGCCAGGTCGGCCGCGACCCCGTTGGCGCGCAGGCTGCCGACAAGCGGCACGGCCCAGGCCTTGGCGGCTGCGCCGAGCGGGACGACGAAGACGGCCGCCCGAACCGCCGGTGCGGGGGTGACGCCCTCGGCCGCGAGGGCGAGCAGCGTGCGTTCGAGGCCCAGCGCCCAGCCGATCCCGGGCAGTGGCGGGCCGCCGATCGACTCCGACAGCCCGTCGTAGCGACCGCCCCCGCCGACCGCGGACTGCGCCCCGAGCCCGTCGTGGACCAGCTCGAAGGTGGTCCGCATGTAGTAGTCGAGCCCCCGCACGAGCCGGGGGGCCGGTTCGTAGGGCACGCCGAGCGCCCTGAGGTGGGCGGTCACCGCCTCATGATGCTCCCGGCAGGCCTCGCAGAGGTGGTCGGCCATCAACGGGGCGCCGGCCAGCAGGGCCTGCAGCTCGGGCCGCTTGTCGTCGAGGACCCGCAACGGGTTGACGACGGCGCGGGCCCGGGTCGCCCCGTCGAGCTCGAGCCCGGTCAGGAAGGCGGTGAGCCGCTCGCGGTACGCCGGGCGACAGGCCGGGTCGCCCAGTGAGGTGAGCAGCAGCCTGACCTGGCTGAGCCCAAGCCCGGCGAAGCCCTGCCAGGCCAGCGCGACGACCTCGGCGTCAAGGGCCGGGTCGGTCAGGCCGAGCGCCTCGATGCCGACCTGCTGGAACTGCCGGAACCGGCCGGCCTGGGGCCGCTCGGCGCGGAACATCGGCCCGGCGTACCGCAGCTTGACCGGTAGTTGGCCGTGCGCGAGGCCGTGCTCGACCACGGCCCGGACGACCCCGGCGGTGCCCTCGGGGCGCAGCGTCAACGACCGGCCGCCGCGGTCGGTAAAGGAGTACATCTCCTTGCTGACGACGTCGGTGCTCTCCCCGACGCCGCGGGCGAACAGTTCGGTGTCTTCGAACACCGGCGGCTCGACGTAGGCGTAGCCGGCCAGCGCGGCCGGGGCGAGCAGGGCGTCGCGGACGGCGAGGAAGGCCGAGCCGGGCAGGACGTCGTACGTCCCCTTGGGGGCCTGGAACACCTACATCCCCCGGGCGGCCGGCTGCGCCGGGAGGTCCTGGAGGTAGGGGTTGGTGGCCCGTTCGCGACCGATGGTGGTGCTCGGCCCGTGGCCGCAGTGAACGACGGTGTCGTCCGGCAGCGGCAGGACCTCACGGGCCAGGCTGGCCTGCATCTGCTCCCAGGAACCGCCGGGCAGGTCGCAGCGGCCGATCGAACCGGCGAACAGCACGTCGCCGGAGAAGACCGTGCCGGCCAGGCCGAACATCACCGAGCCGGGCGTGTGACCGGGCGCGAAGGAGGTGCTGATCGTCAGGCCGGCGAGCTCCACGGGCATCGTCGGGTCGAGCAGCCCGATGTCGGACGGCTCGGTCCAGTCGAGCCGGCCGCCGAACATCGCGCTGCTGCCGGCCGACAGCCCCTTCATCGGGTCGGCGAGCAGCTCACGGTCGGCGGGGTGGATCAGGGCCGGGATGCCGCGCGCACCGCAGACCGGGGTGACCGAGAAGGTGTGGTCGAGGTGGCCGTGGGTGAGCAGCACCGCAACGGGCTGCAGCCGGTGCTCGCGCAGCAGCGCATCAAGCTCGTCCTCGACGCCGATGCCGGGATCGACGACGATGCATTGCTCACCGGGGCCGGGCGCGACCACCCAGCAGTTGGTGTCGAACGCGGCGGCAGGGAACCCGCGGACCAGCACGAACGTCGTCTCCTTGGGTGGTCGGACTCAAGCGCCGACCTTACCGGCGCCGGCCGTGGGCTTGCCTACACTCCGGACGACATCATCGACGTTGTGGAGGACGAGCGTGGCGAGCAGCAAACGCGAGCGCGAGCTGGCCCGGATGCGGGTCGAGCGGCAGGCCGCTCGCCGGGCTGCGGTCGCCGCCCGTCGTCGGCAGCGCAACGCCACCCTCGGGGCGGTCGCGGGCGTGCTCGCGGTCGTCCTGATCGCGGTCGGGGTCTTCCTGGCGACCCGCTCCAAGGGCAAGGCGCCAGTCGACGCGCTCAAGAACCCGCCGGCCACGCCGACCGCCTCGGCGGCCCCCGTCGCAAAGATCACCCCGGGCAATTGCGCCTACACCGCGTCCGGCACCGCGGCGAAGCCGGTCAAGCTGCCGCCACCGACGACCAAGGTCGAGATCGCCCAGCCGTACACCGCGTCGCTCGTCACCAACCGCGGTGATGTCACCTTCAGCCTGCTGACGGCCAAGGCCTCGTGCACCGTCAACAGCTTCCGGGCGCTCGCCGCCTCCGGCTACTTCGACAAGACGCCCTGCCACCGGCTCACGACGCAGGGCATCTTCGTCCTGCAGTGCGGCGACCCCAGCGGCACTGGCAGCGGCGGCCCCGGCTACGCCTTCGCCGACGAGAACCTCACCGGCGCAACCTATCCGCGCGGCACGGTGGCGATGGCCAACAGCGGTCCGGGCACGAACGGCAGCCAATTCTTCCTGGTCTACAAGGACAGCCAGCTCCCGCCCAAGTACACCCCGTTCGGGAGAATCACCAAGGGCCTGGACATCCTCGACAAGGTTGCCGCCGGCGGCTCCACCCCGTCGAACGACGGCAAGCCAAAGCTCGGCGTCCAGATCCTGAAGGCCACCAGCAAGGCCGCCGCGGCGTAGCGGCTCAGGCCGGGTCCACAGTCGTACGCCGGGGCACATCGCGTGCCGGCACGACCCGACCCCCCGCCCGGTGATCTACGGAAGCTCGGGGGCCGATGTGATCTTCCTCAAGGTTCCCAACCTTGCGTGGATCACCGGCGCGGCAGGCCAAGGTGGAGCTGGACGGCTGGGTCGGGTCAGGAGGTGACGCGATAGGCGTCGTACACGCCCTCGACAGCGCGGACCTGGTTGAGCAGATGACCCAGATGTTTGGGGTCAGCCATCTCGAAGGAGAACCGGGACACCGCGACACGGTCCCGGGTCGTGGTCACCGTCGCGGACATGATGTTGACGTGGGCGTCCGACAGCATCCGGGTGACATCCGACAGCAGCCGACTGCGGTCGAGCGCCTCGACCTGGATGTTGACCAGGAACAGCGACCCGGCCGTCGGTGCCCACTCGACCTCGACGAGGCGGTCCGGGTCGGCGGTGAGCTGGTCGGCGTTGACGCAGTCCCGGCGGTGCACCGACACGCCTCGGCCGCGGGTGACGAAGCCGACCACTTCGTCGCCGGGCACCGGCGTACAGCAGCGGGCCAGCTTGACCCAGACGTCGGTGACGCCGCGGACGACGATGCCGGGGTCGGTCGCCGGCCGGGAGCGGGCCGGCCGGGTCGGCGCGGCGGTCTCGGCAAGGTCCTCGACGGCCCCTTCGGCGCCGCCCATGCCGGCGATGACCTTGCTCACGACGGCCTGCGCCGAGATGCGGCCCTCCCCCACCTCGGCGTAGAGCGTCGTGAGGTCGGTGAGCCGCAGCTCCTTGGCGACCGTCGGTAGGGCGTCGCCGCCGAGCAGCCGTTGCAGCGGTAGACCAGCCTTGCGCATCGCCCGGCCGAGCTGATCCTTGCCCGCCTCGACGGCGTCCTCCCGGCGCTCCTTGGC
>JAYTOZ010000437.1:0-1813 GCA_043747515.1 Frankiales bacterium
GATGAGGACGAATGACATGCAGATGACTACATGTTCGTTGCTGGACGGCCCACCACCGGTCCGTGACGGCAGCTGGATTGCACGACAGGATGTGCGAGACCGGCCGCGTCGCGGCCGCGGGCGCACAGGAGGAGCCATGTTCGTGTCCCGCGACTTCAGCTACGACAGCGTGACCGGCGTCCGCGCCGCGCGCACCTGGTCGGACCCGCAGGTTGAGCCCACCCACGTCGTACTGCTCGTGCACGGGTATGGCGAGCACATCAGCCGCTACGAGCACGTCGCCGCCGCGCTGGTCGCCAACGGGGCTGCGGTCTACGGCGTGGACCACATCGGGCACGGCCGGAGCGAGGGCGAGCGCGTCCTGATCGAGGACTTCGAACAGGTGGTGTCCGACGTCCACGTCCTGGACGAGACTGCCCGTCGCGAGCACCCTGGGCTGCCGGTGGCGCTCATCGGCCACAGCATGGGCGGCCTGATCGGCGCCCGGTATCTGCAGCGTTACGGGGACTCACTCGCGACCGCCGTGCTGTCCGGGCCGGTCATCGGCACCTCGACGGTCGCCCACGCTCTGCTGACCCTGGACGCCATGCCAGAGGACCCGCTCGACGTCTCCGTGCTGTCCCGTGACGACGCGGTCGGGCAGGCGTACGCGGCGGATCCGCTCGTCTGGCACGGACCGTTCAAGCGGCCGACGGTCGAGGCGATGGCCCGGGCAGCCGACGCTGTGCAGAGCGGGCCGTCGCTCGGCCGCCTGCCCCTGCTGTGGATACACGGGGTGGATGACCAGCTGGTGGCCCTGGAGAACAGCCGCAGCGGGATTGAGCACCTGCGCGGCGACGTTTTTGAGCAGCGACTGTACGACGGGGCGCGGCACGAGGTGTTCAACGAGACCAACCGCGACGAGGTGCTCGCTGACGTCGTCGCCTTCCTCAACCGGACGCTGGCGGCAGCTCCGGCTCACGAGTAACCATTGAGTGCAGACGCACCCGGTCGCTGCGCACCCACACTTCGGACAGCTCCACCGCCCTGCCGTCGTCGAGATAGGTCACCTGCTCGAAGTACTGCAGCGGGGTGCCGACGCTGACCTCGAGGCGCTCGGCCATGTCGGGATCGGCGGCTCTGGCCTGGAAGGTCCGTCGCCCTGCCGCGATCCGCCGTCCCACGGTTATCTCTATGAGCGTGTAGAGCGACTGCGTGGCCAGCTGCCGGTCGTCGAGGTCGGGCACCAGGTCACTGCGGACGTAGTTGACGAACGACGCGACCGGACTGCCGTCGGCACGCCGGAGCCGCTCCAGCCGAATCAGGTCCGGCCCCGGTTTGGGCAGCTCCAGGGAGGTGAGCATGCTGCCGGTCGGCCGCACCAGCTCCCGAGTCAGGACCTCGGTGTCGGCCCGGATGCCGTGGCTGGTCATGGCCTCAGCCATCGACAGCAGGTCGTGCTCGACCGGTCCCCGGAAGCCGCGGGAGGTGACAAAGGTGCCGCGCCCCTGCACCTGGACCAGCAAGCCCTCGTCCACAAGGGACTTGACCGCTTTGCGCAGCGTCCCGCGCGCCACGCCCAGCTCCTTGGCGAGCTGCAGCTCGGGCAGGACCCGGTGGTGCGGCGGCCAGGTGCGGCTGGCGATCAACTCGCGCAGCTGGCCCGAGATCTGGCTGTGCAGCGGGTCCGGCGCGTCCCGCTGCAGGACCTGGTGGCGCGCCGCCACTCGGTCGCTCGGCTGCGACGTCATGTCAGCGGCGCCTCGTCCAGCATGTCGATCCCGCCCAGGTAGGCGTCGGCCACCCGCACGCCGCTGAGGAGCTCGCTGACCAG
>JAYTOZ010000438.1:0-2804 GCA_043747515.1 Frankiales bacterium
ACCGCCGCCACCATCCCACCGTGGTACTGGAAGTAGTCGTCGGAGTCGACGATGTCGTGCTCGCGGGTGTCCTGGTTCTTCGCCGCCACCCGGACCCGGGTGTAGACCCGCTCCATGTCCCGGCGGGCGTTGACCCCGTCGAGCCCGGCGCCGTAGGCGTAGCCACCCCAGACCGCCCAGACCTCGGCCAGGTCGGCGTCGGTCTTCCAGTCCCGCGAGTCGATCAGCGGCAGCAGTCCGGCTCCGTAGGCCCCGGGCTTGGAGCCAAAGATCCGGGCGGTGGCCCGCCGCTCGTCGGTGCCGAGCGCGAGGTCGGCCTGCACGTGCTGGTGCACGAAGTTGGCCGGCTCGGACAGGGCCGCCACCATCCGCACCGCGTCGTCGAGCATTGTCACGACGTGCGGGAAGGCGTCTCGGAAGAACCCGCTGATTCGCAGCGTGACGTCGATCCGCGGGCGGCCCAGAATCTCGGCCGGGACGAGCTCGAGCCCGGTCACCCGACGCGACGCCTGGTCCCAGACGGGGCTGACCCCGAGCAGCCACAGTGCCTCGGCGATGTCGTCGCCGGCGGTGCGCATTGCGCTGGTGCCCCAGACGACGAGGCCGACCGACGCCGGGTAGTCGCCGTGGTCGGCGACGTAGCGGGCCAGCAGCGAGTCGCCGAGCGCTCTGCCGACTTCCCAGGCATTACGGCTCGGGATCGCCTTGGGGTCGACGGAGTAGAAGTTGCGGCCGGTCGGCAGCACCCCGACCAGGCCACGGGTCGGTGAGCCACTCGGGCCGGCCGGCACAAACCCGCCGGACAGCCCGTGCAGCAGGTTGTCGAGCTCGTCGGTCGTCCGGTCGAGCCGTGGGACGAGCTCGTCGCAGGCAAAGGCCAGCACCCGCTCCACGTCGGGCAGCTCGCGGCCCAGCACGTCCTGGACGACCCCGGCGGCCACCCAGCCGCGCCGGTCGGTCTCCTCGATGAGCAGCCGGGCCATCCGCTCCAGCTCGTCGACCTGGTCCCGCTCGGACTCCAGCAGCCCGTACGCCGTACCGAGGGCGCGCCGCAGCCCCGGCAGGGCGTCGCCGGTGCCACCCCAGGTCTGCTGGGCCCGCAGGATGCCGAGCACGAGGTCGACCCGCGGCGCCCCGGTCGGGGCCTGGCCGAGGATGTGCAGCCCGTCCCGGATCAAGACGTCCTTCACCTCGCAGAGGTATCCGTCGACGTGCAGCACGAAGTCGTCGAACTCCTGCTCGCTCGGGGTCTCCGAGACGTGCAGGTCGTGGTGCAGCTGGGCCTGTTCGACCAGGTCCCAGATCTGCTGTCGCAGCGTCGGCAGCTTGCCGGGATCCATCGCCTGCACCTGGGCGTACTCATCGAGCAGGTGCTCCAGCTGGGCCATCTCGTCGTAGGTCTCGGCCCGGGCCATCGGCGGCACGAGGTGGTCGACAACGGTGGCGTGCGCCCGCCGCTTGGCCTGCGTCCCCTCACCGGGATCGTTGACGATGAAGGGGTAGAACAGCGGCAGGTCGCCGAGTACGGCGTCGGGCGAGCACGCCGCCGACAGCCCGAGCCCCTTGCCCGGAAGCCATTCCAGGGTCCCGTGCTTGCCGAGGTGGACGACGGCGTCAGCCTCGAACTCCTGTGCCAGCCATCGGTAGGCGGCGAGGTAGTGGTGACTCGGCGGCAGGTCCGGATCGTGGTAGATCGCGATCGGGTTCTCCCCGAAGCCGCGCGGCGGCTGGATCGCCAGCACTACGTTGCCGTAGCGCAGCGCCGCCAGCACGATGTCGCCGCCGTCGACATAGAGCCGCCCCGGCGGCGGCCCCCAGTGCTCGACCATCCGTTCTCTGAGATCACTTGGCAGCTCGGCGAACCAGCGCTCATAGGTCGCGATCGGCACCCGGGCCGCGGCGGTCTGCAGCTGCTCCTCGGTCAGCCACTCGACGTCGTGGCCACCCGCTGCGATGAGCGTATGCACAAGGGTGTCGCCGTCCTCCGGGAACGAGCCGACGTCGTAGCCGGCCGCCCGCATCGCCTTGAGCAGGAACACCGCGCTCGCCGGGGTGTCCAGTCCGACCGCGTTACCGACCCGGGCGTGCTTGGTCGGGTAGGACGACAGGACAACAGCGACCTTCTTCTGCGCATTCGGCACCGATCGCAGCCGCGCATGGCGCACCGCGATGCCGGCGACCCTGGCCGCACGTTCCGGGTCGGCGACGTAGCCCGGAATGCCGTCCGGGCCGAGCTCTTTGAACGAGAACGGCGCCGTGACCAGCCGGCCGTCGAACTCCGGGATCGCGACCTGCATCGCCGCGTCGATCGGCGCAAGTCCGGCGTCCGAGGCCGCCCACTCGGCTCGGCTGCTGGTCACGCAGATCCCCTGCAGGACCGGCACATCCAGATTGACCAGGGCGCGCGCGTCCCATGACTCGGTGTCCGCGGCGTTCGAGCCACCACCTGCGAGGACCGTCACGATCAGCGCATCCAGCCGGCCGGCGAGCAGCTCCTCGACCACCGGCAGACGCCCGTCGGCGTCCGGCCGGAGCGAGGCGACGTAGACGGCCAGGGCGTTCGCGCCGTGCGCCTCGATCGCCTCGCACAGGGTCTCGACAAAGGCGGTGTTGCCGCTCACCTCGTGCGCCCGGTAGAACACGACGCCCACCGTCGGCCGTGCCGGATCAACGACCCGCACCCCGTGCACGCCGTACGCCGGGACAGTGATCGGCGCGAAGAAACCGTGACCGGTCAGCAGCACCGTGTCGGACAGGAAGGCCACGAGCTCGCGCAGGTTGTCGACCCCGCCCGCACGCAGGTA
>JAYTOZ010000439.1:0-3327 GCA_043747515.1 Frankiales bacterium
CCGTCGGTCGAGAACCACATCGCCCACGAGTCGTGGAACTCATCGCTCGGCAGGACGAGCACCGGCCCGGGCGCACCGGCGACCCCGGCCGGGATCTGCGGCGCGGTCGGGGTGGCGGTCGAGCCGAGGCCCTCAAGCAGCACCGTTGCCGCCAGAAGGACGGGCATCGTCCGGCGGAGGAACCGCGACGACCGACTCAGCGCACCGTCGATGCCGGTGGCGGCCAGGAGGGCCAGTGCGAGGGTCACCAGGACGACCAGGCGACCGGGGGTCCGCACCCCCTGCCAGCCGGGCGCGTGGTCGTAGAGCAGCAGATAGCTGAAGCGCCCGCCGGCGAGCTTGGTGCCCATGGCGAAGGCCGCGACACCCACGGCGGCGCCGGCGAGCGACCACCTGGCCGCTCTGGACCAATTGCCCCGGACGAGACCGAGGACCGCCAGCAGAAGCAGCATCCCGCCCACCGCGAGATCGCCCTCGGACTGCGAGGCCAGCGACGAGCGCAACCCCGCCTGGGCGTGGCCCCACAACCAGTTGTTCGCCGCCGTCGTGGCAAATGCGTGGGCCGGCGGCGAGTAGAGCGACACCTCGGCCAGCCGCCGACGGGCCTCCGGGTGCTCAGCGACCACCTGCAGATAGGGCCGCCCGAACGCCACCGCGGTCGCCAGGAACCCGACCAGTCCGACGATCTCGGCCCCAAGCAGGGCCCGGGGGGCCGGCCCGGTCCGACCCCGGCGACGGCGTACGGCGTGCCGGGCCGTGACCAGCACGGTGAGCGCGCCGAGGGTGTAGGTCAGTTGTAGCCCG
This sequence comes from Frankiales bacterium, assembly GCA_043747515.1. Classification (GTDB taxonomy): domain Bacteria; phylum Actinomycetota; class Actinomycetes; order Mycobacteriales; family SCTD01; genus JAYSQK01. Next base: position 805 of record JAYTOZ010000439.1, read on the forward strand.
AGACCGAAGCCGAGGCTGACCTGCCACGCAGCGACCGCCCAGCCGGCCACCACGAGCCGTGGCCGGGCGGGGCCGCCGATCCCATGACCGCGGGCGAGCAGGGCAAGTGACGCCGGCAGGCCCGCGGTCAGCAGGATCTGCAGGTGCCCCTCCTGAGCGAGATGCCATGGGGCGTAGGCGAACGCGACGCCAGCGACCGCAGCCGCGCCACGGCTCGCACCGAGCTGGCGGGCCAGGCAGTAGGCCGCGGTCGTCGCGGCCGCGTAGCTCAACAGGTAGATGGTGTCGTAGCGAGCGACGGCGGCTGCCGGTCCGGCGCCGAACAGCAGCCCGAGTGGCGCCAGCCCCAGCAGGGAGTCCGAGAAGGCCAGGCTGCGGTGCAGCGGCCAGAAGGCGTTGGCGTCGAACGGGTGGGTCAGCTGGTGCAGCAGCGCGTGTGGCCCCCAGGCCAGCTGCCAGGTCTGGAGCAGCGGGTCGCCCAGATCGCCCGGCAGACCCGACCCCAGGTGCGTCACGGCCCGCCATTTGACGACGACGACCAGCAGCAACGAGGCCACTGCGGCAGCCAGGACCTCGCGCGCCGGACCCCTGGTGCGGCCAGGGGTCGCCGGCTCCACCCGAGAGGCGACCGGCCCACCCGCCTGCTCACCCTGGCTCAGATCCCCGCTCGCCTTGCGGCCCGCCTTCCCGCCCGGCTCCTCGCCCGCCCGTGCACCGCTCGTCACCGGCGGAGCATGGCAGGCAGCCCTAGGCTCGTCGTGTGCGCCTGACTGACTTCTGGAACCGCATGGAGCGGCGCTTCGGCCCCGCCTACGCCCGCTCGTACGCCGCGGACCAGGTGCTCGCCACCCTGGACGGGCGCACCGTGCAGCAGGCCCTTGACGCCGGCGACGACATCAAGGGGGTCTGGCGCGCCGTCGTCGAGGCGGTCGGCGCCGCCCCCGTCGACAGGTGACCGCGCGGACCGGCGTGTCGCGCGCGGTCGAACAGATGTTCGGCCTACTGTCCACAGGGGTTCGGGTGTCCACAGGTTCGCGCCAGCGCCGTTTTCTGTCGGTGGCCGCTCCTAGCGTGCACCGCAGATCGGACCGCCGCCACGACACCTGGAGACGCAATGGCTGGACCTGACCGCGAGAAGGCCCTCGAGATGGCCCTCGCACAGATCGACAAGAACTTCGGCAAGGGCTCGGTCATGCGCCTCGGCGACGAGGTGCGCGCCCCGATCTCGGTCATTCCGACCGGGTCCATCGCCCTTGATGTCGCGCTCGGCATCGGCGGGCTACCGCGCGGCCGCGTCGTCGAGATCTACGGCCCGGAGTCCTCTGGCAAGACCACTGTCGCCCTGCACGCCGTCGCCAACGCCCAGGCGGCCGGCGGCATCGCGGCCTTCATCGACGCCGAGCACGCCCTCGACCCGGAGTATGCCAAGAAGCTGGGGGTCGACACCGACGCGCTGCTCGTCTCGCAGCCCGACACCGGCGAGCAGGCCCTGGAGATCGCCGACATGCTGGTGCGTTCCGGTGCGCTCGACATCATCGTCATCGACTCGGTCGCCGCCCTCGTGCCACGCGCCGAGATCGAGGGCGAGATGGGTGACAGCCACGTCGGTCTGCAGGCCCGGCTGATGAGCCAGGCGCTGCGCAAGATGACCGGCGCACTGTCCGGGACCGGCACGACGGCCATCTTCATCAATCAGCTGCGGGAGAAGATCGGCGTCATGTTCGGCTCGCCGGAGACCACCACCGGCGGCAAGGCACTGAAGTTCTACGCCTCGATCCGCATCGATGTACGCCGCATCGAGACCCTCAAGGACGGCACCGAGGCGATCGGCAACCGCACCCGCGCCAAGATCGTGAAGAACAAGATGGCCCCGCCGTTCAAGCAGGCCGAGTTCGACATCGTCTACGGCATCGGCATCAGCCGGGAGGGTTCGCTCATCGACATGGGCGTCGAGCACGAGATCGTCCGCAAGTCCGGTGCCTGGTACACCTACGAGGGAGACCAGCTCGGCCAGGGCAAGGAGAACGCCCGCTCCTTCCTGCGCGACAACCCTGACCTCGCCGATGAGATCGAGAAGCGCATCAAGGAGAAGCTGGGGATCGGGGCGGTGCTCGACGCCGAGGCGCCCGGTCTGTCCGATGCGCTCGCGCCGGTCCCGGTCGATCTCTGACCCCGATGGCACGGGACATCCCACCGCGACCACCCCCGCCATTCGGAAGGTCGGCCGAGGCCTTCCTCGCCGCCCGGGGGGTGGTTCCTGAGCCGCCCGGCACGGCCTCAATTCGGTCGGCCCGCAGGTCCGCCCCGCGGGACCCGGTGGCCGAGATCGACCGGCCGGTCGACCCAATCGACGTCAGTAGGGCGATCGATCTGGAGCCCACCGTTACCGGCCGGCCCCGCGCCGGCCGCTCCCGACCGGGCCAGCGCGGCACGGCCCCGAAACAGTGGCCCACCCGCGAGGAGCGTGAGCAAAGACAGGCAGCCAAACAGCAATTGAGGGCCAACGAGGTGGCCGACGACCCG
>JAYTOZ010000440.1:0-1919 GCA_043747515.1 Frankiales bacterium
AGCCGCACCTGTTCTCCGGCGACTCGCTGTTCCCCGGCGGTCCGGGCAACACCGAGGACGATCCGTTGCGCTTCGGCACGCTTATGGACGACCTCGATCGCAAGGTCTTCGGCCCGCTGCCGGACGCCACGTGGGTCTACCCGGGCCACGGCGCGGACACGACGCTGGGCGCCGAACGGCCGTCGCTGGGTGAGTGGCGCGAACGCGGCTGGTAGGCCTCGGCCCCACCGCGACACGCGGGCGACCTCGCACGCAACGTGTTCGAAGCGCCGCCGGCCGTCGTGTGAGGCTCACAGGCCGCGAGACTGAGCCGACCATCAGCGCCGAGCGGCCGGGTCGACGGTGGCGCGCCCGCGGATGGTGGTGCAGAGGAGCAAGCGACTTGCATTTGACGGCATCAGCGTGCCGAGATCGCAAGTGAACCGTCTGTTAGCTTGCATTGTGCGGCCAGAAGACTTCCACAACAGCCCGACCGGCTACGTGGTACCCATCTCGGGCCAGGACCCGAGATTCGGCGCCTGGGAGCACGTGGCCTTCGTGCCGCACCCATTGCCGGGGTCAACACCGACGCTGTCGGTCGCCACCTTCAACCAGGTTGCGTCCGCTCGAGCAGCTCTCGCCTCGCTGGACAGCTCCGCTCGACAGCTCCCCAAGCCAAGCCTGCTCCGTCGTCCAGCATTGCGGCGAGAGGCCCAGAGCACGTCGGCGCTCGAGGGAACGTTTGCGCCCCTCGAAGCCGTCCTGGCCGCGGACCAGGACGAAGAGCAGACAAACAGCAGCCTGCGGGAGGTGCTCAACTACGTCCGCGCTGCCGAATCCTCCTTTGCCTGGCTCACTGACGGGCGCCCCCTCACGGTGGGCCTCCTCACCGATCTCCAGCAGCAGCTCGTCCGCGGCACCGCGGCCGACAACCAACACTCCGGTCGCCTCCGTGACATCCAGGTCATGATCGGTGGCAATCGCGGCGCCCGGGTCCAGGACGCGCGCTTCGTACCGCGGCCTCCTGGACTCGAGCTCGACCATCAGGTCCGCGATCTGGTCGACTGGGTCTCACAAGACCACGGCGGCCGCATCGATCCAGTCGTTGCTGCCGGGATGGCGCACTACCACTTCGAGACGCTGCATCCGTTCAACGACGGCAACGGCCGCATCGGCCGCTTGCTCATCGTGCTCCAGCTGATGCAGACCGCCACCTTGACCGAACCGACGCTTACGGTGTCCCCCTGGTTCGAGGCTCGTCGAGCCGACTACTACGACAGGTTGCTGGCCGTCAGCACCGTCGGTGACTGGGACAGGTGGATCGGCTTCTTCGCACAAGGACTCGCCGCCTCCGCCGACGAGACGCACAAGCAACTGACAGATCTGCTTGCGATCCAGACATCACTGAAGGGCAAAGTCCGCGCCGCTGGACTGCGTGCGGACAATGCCATGTTGCTCGTCGACTACGCCCTCGAACAACCGATTTTCACGGTCACGCAGGTGAAGCGACGACTGGGCGTCACCTACGCCCGGGCGAACGGTCTGGTTCGCCAGCTCGTCGACGCCGGTGTGCTCCGTCAGTACAACGACGCTGTGTACGACCGGGAATTCACTGCTCCTGACGTCCTCGCGGTACTCGTGCGCTCCGGATGATCCGGGTGAGGACGCAGCCGGCCCGCTGTGCGCGGGCGCTGCACGGTTCCCCGGCGGTCCGGGCAACACCGAGGACGATCCGTTGCGCTTCGGCACGCTCATGGACGACCTCGATCGCAAGGTCTTCGGCCCGCTGCCGGACGCAACGTGGGTCTACCCGGGCCACGGCGCTGATACGACGCTTGGCACGGAGCGCCCGTCGCTGGGTGCGTGGCGCGAGCGCGGCTGGTGACCGTCCGCACCGAATGCGAGGGAGGCGACGCGCGGGTCACTCACGTCGTGAACTG
>JAYTOZ010000441.1:0-3690 GCA_043747515.1 Frankiales bacterium
CCGCCGTCGCCCGGGCCCGCGAGGCCGCGGTGTGGTGGCAGGACCAGGGACCCGCGGGTCGCCGGGTCCACCTCAAGGCGTGGAAGGGCGTGCTGGCCCGGCGCATCCACGAGCTCGCCGACCTCGTCCACCGCGAGAACGGCAAGCCCCACCCCGACGCGCTGCTCGAGATCACCCTGGCGATCGACCACATCGAGTGGTCGAGCAAGCACGCCGCCAAGCTGCTCGGCCTCCGCCGTGTCCCGGCCGGCCTGATGGCCGCCAACCAGCAAGCGCTGCTGGAGTACCAGCCGCTCGGCGTCGTCGGCGTCATCGGCCCGTGGAACTACCCGGTCTTCACCCCGATGGGCTCGATCGCCTACGCGCTGGCGGCCGGCAACGCGGTCGTGTTCAAGCCCAGCGAGTACACCCCGGCGATCGGCCTGTGGCTCGAGCACGCCTGGCAGATGGCCGTCCCGGAGCGTCCCGACGTGCTGCAGGTCGTCACCGGCCTCGGCGCGACCGGCGCCGCGCTATGCCGCGCGGGCGTCGACAAGATCGCGTTCACCGGCTCGGCGGCCACCGGCAGGAAAGTCATGGCGGCCTGCTCGGAAAACCTCGTCCCGGTCCTGATGGAGTGCGGCGGCAAGGACGCGATGATTGTGGCCGACGACGCCGACGTCGCCGCTGCCGCCGACGCCGCCCTGTGGGGCGGGATGAGCAACGCCGGCCAGACCTGCATCGGGATCGAGCGCGTCTACGCGACCGAGAAGGTCTACGACGCGTTCGTCCGCGAGCTGACCACCCGCGCCCAGGCCGTGCGGCCCGGCTCGGACGCCGGGGCGTCGTACGGCCCGATCACGATGCCGTCGCAGGTCGACGTCATCACCAGGCACATCGCCGACGCTCTCGGCCGCGGCGGCCGCGCCCTCACCGGCGGGACCAGCCAGGGCGGGCTCGTGCAGCCGACAATCCTGGTCGACGTGCCCGAGGACAGCACCGCGGTGACCGAGGAGACCTTCGGCCCCACCATCACGGTAGCCCGGGTCCGCGACGTCGAGGAGGCCATCGCGAAGACCAACGCCACGTCGTACGGCCTGGCGGGTGCGGTCTTCACCGGCAAGAGCAAGGCGGGCGTCGAGATCGCCCGCCGGATGCGCTCCGGCATGACGAGCATCAACTCCGTCATCGCCTTCGCCTCCGTGCCCGGGCTGCCGTTCGGCGGCGTCGGCGACTCCGGCTTCGGCCGCATCCACGGCGAGGACGGCCTCAAGGAGTTCACCCGGGCCAAGGCAATCACGCGCCAGAAGTTCGACCTGCCGGTGCAGCTGCTGTCGTTCTCCCGCTCCCCCAAGGTGACCGACAGGCTCGCGAAGGTCATCGGCCTGGTCCACGGCCGCGGCTGAGGCGCCTCAGGCAGCCCCCGACGTCACCGCGGCTCGAGCCAGCGGCGGGGGTTGTCGGACACGCATCGTGATCGAACGGCCCCGTCGTCGTCCTGGCCTGGATCTCAGAACGGGTCGCTGGCATGCCGTTCCACGAGCTCATGCGGACCCGGGTGTGCGAGCCCGCCGGGATGTGCGACACCGAGTTCCTGCGCGCGGACACGGCGGGATCTCCACCGCAGCGGCCGACGTCTCCGGACGGGCCTGGGGATGGCCGCTGAGGTCGAAACCATCGGCGACGGCGGCGGCGCGGTCGCTTGCTTGTGTCCTTCCGGCGTCCCATTCTTCGGCTGAGATCGTCGGAAGGCGCGCAGTCGGAAGGACCACCGAGGATGAGACCAACGCATGGGACTCGCGCGAAAGTCACCGGAAGTCGGATGCCGACGCCGCCCGTGCTCCTCGCGGCCTGCTTTGTTGCTCTCTTCGCGGGGTGCTCATCTGGCTCGCACACGGCCTCGACGGCAACGACGCACTCCGCCAACACCACCGTGAGCCCGACCGTCGGTGCAACGACGGCTGCACCGACGCCCACCAGGACGTCACCACTCGCCACCCCCAGCTTGGCAGCACCGCCCGTCGCCTCGCCCACATCGACAGGCGGGAAAGCGCCATGCCCGACTCGCGCGCTCGCGACCAAGAACGGCGGGTCGCAGGGCGCAGCCGGCAGCACCTACCTCTCGATCGACTTCAGTAACATCACCGGCGCCTCTTGCACGCTGTACGGCTACCCGGGAGTGTCCTTCGCCGGCAACACCCCGGTCCAGCAGATCGGGGTGGCCGCTGACCACAGCGCATCACCGGCCAAGACGCTGGTCACACTGGCGCCCGGGCAGGTGTCGCATGTGTTGCTGAGGATCTCGAACGCCTCCTTCTCTGCGCCCTCCCAGTGCGACCCGGTGACCTCCACGTCCCTGCAGATCTATCCGCCGAACCAGACCACCCCGATCTACTTTGCTTACACCTCCTCCGCCTGCAGGAAGCCGATCCACCTGCTCACGGTGAGCGCGATGCAAGCCGGTCCGTAGCACCAAGGACCGTGATGATCAGCTTCACCCCGACAGCCGCCCACCGCCCCGGAGCGGGACATCGCGCGCCCCTGACGCGTTCGACGTCGTCCGGCGGCACCGTCGTACGTGCTGAATCTCGCCCTCGCCGTGGGCCCGGCAGTGGGCACCATCGTTTTTGGGTAGCTCGCACGAGGCGCCGCAGCGCCTCACCTTGGGGCTCATCCTCGAAGCCATGCAGAGCGAACAAGAACGACCGCCAATCTCATCGGACCGGGTTCCCCGCGAGAGGCGTCGGCTCCGGGAGAACGCCGTGGGCGTACGCGATCTTGGTGAGCTTCCTCATGCTTATCCGGTGAACTCCGCTAGAGATGAGGCGTGGCCCGACCGGACTTCCCTCGCACGATCATCGAGCTCCAGCGCCGCTACCGGATGAGGACGCCTGCCGGCAGTACCTGTTCGAGCCGAGGTGGCCGGCGGGCTTCCACTGCCCTCGGTGCGGTGGTGCGGTGGCGACCGCGCTGTCGAATTGCTGCTGTGGCAGTGCTCGGCTGGTCGGTACCAGGTGTCGGTGACCGCGGGCACGGTGCTTCACCGAACGCGTACACCGCTGCATCTGTGGTTCTAGCCGCCTACCTGGTCACCACTGCAACGCCGGGGATCTCGGCGCTCCAGCTGCAACGCCAACTCGGGCTGAAGCGCTACGAAACGTCGTGGACGACGCTTCACAAGCTGCGGCGCGCGATGCCAAATCCCGAGAGGCAGCCGCTCACCGGCGAGGTCGAGGTCGACGAGTGCTTCGTCGGCGGACACGAAGCTGGGTTCAGAGGTGGTCGCCAGCATGGGATCAAGGCCCTGCTGATCGTGGCCGTCGAAACCGGCGGCGCGGGCTCCGGGCGGATCCGCATGCAATTCATCAACGACACCTCCGCCGACACGCTCTGCGACTTCGTGACCGAAAGCGCCGTCGCCGGGTCGACCGTCCACGCCGACGGGCAGGGTGACAAGCGACTCGGCGAGCTCGGCTTGGACCACCAGCCCCGCAGCCCACGCGCGCATCGACTGCTCGGCGAAGAGCCGGACGAGATCCTCCAGCGGGTCTATCGGGTCATCAGCCACCTCAGGACCTGGCTGCAGGGCACCCACCGTGGCGTCAGCCAGGAGCGCCTCCAGGTGTACCTCGACGAGTTCACCTTCCGCTGTACTCACCGACGCACACCCATGGCCGCCTTCCAGCGAGTGCTCGGCCTGGGCACGCAACT
>JAYTOZ010000442.1:0-4013 GCA_043747515.1 Frankiales bacterium
GGGGAGCGTAGCGGCGCCCGCGCGTACGATCGGCTGATGGACACCTCGTTCTCCCTCTACTCACTCACCGAGGAGCACGAGTTGCTCCGCAAGGCCGTGCGTCAGCTGGCCGAGGACAAGATCGCTCCTCGCGCGGCCGAGATCGACGAGACCGCGGAATACCCGTGGGATGTGCACGAGGCCATCAAAAAAGCCGGCTTCATGGCGATCCACGTCCCCGAGGCGTACGGCGGGGACGGCGCGGACAAGATCGCGCACAGCATCGTGGTCGAGGAGGTGGCCCGCGTGTGCGCCTCGTCGAGCCTGATCCCGATGGGCAACAAGCTCGGGACGACAGGACTCATCCTGTCCGGCAGTGAGGAGCTCAAGCGGGAGTTCCTGCCGGGTGTTGCCACCGGCGACAAGACCTTCTCCTACGCCTTGTCCGAGCGCGAGGCCGGCTCGGACGCCGCCGCGATGAAGACCCGGGCGGTCCGCGACGGCGACAGCTACGTGCTCAACGGGACCAAGTGCTGGATCACCGGCGCCGGCGTCAACACGCACTACACCGTGATGGCGGTCACCGACCCGACCAAGGGTGCGAACGGCATCTCGGCCTTCGTCGTCGCCGCCGACGACCCCGGCTTCTCGGTCGGCACCAAGGAGCGCAAGCTCGGTATCAAGGGCTCGCCGACCTGCGAGATCTACTTCGAAGACTGCCGGATCCCGGCCAGCCGGATCATCGGCGAGGAAGGCACCGGCTTCAAGACCGCCCTGAAGACCCTCGACCACACCCGGCTCGGCATCGGCGCGCAGGCCGTCGGTATCGCGCAGGGGGCCCTGGACGCAGCCATCGCCTACGTCAAGGAGCGTCGGCAGTTCGGCAAGGCGGTCGCGGAGTTCCAGGGTGTGCAGTTCATGCTCGCCGACATGGCGATGAAGGTGGAGGCATCCCGTCACCTGGTCTACGTCGCCGCTGCGAAGGTCGAGCGCGGCGCGCCGGACATGACCTTCGCTTCCTCGGCGGCCAAGTGCTTCGCCTCCGACACGGCGATGTCGGTGACCACCGACGCCGTGCAGCTGTTCGGCGGCTACGGCTACACCCGTGACTTCCCGGTCGAACGGATGATGCGTGACGCCAAGATCACCCAGATCTACGAGGGCACCAACCAGATCCAGCGGATGGTGATGGCCCGTCAGCTGCTGAAGTAGGACCGCCCAGGGCCCGGTCGACGCGTCCCTTCGTGTACCTACTGAGACCGGGAGCGAGCTGGTGAGCGACACCGTCCCGTTCGCGCTGCTGGTGCTGCTGACCTCGATTGCCGGCCTGCTGGCGGTGCTGTCCAACCGGCTGACCGCACGCCTCAAGGTGCCGACCCCGGCGTTGTTCCTCGCCGCCGCAGCGATTGCCGTCCGCGTCGTTCCCGACCTGCATTCGCCGCCCGAGCGCACCGTCGAGCGGATCGTGACTGTGGCGCTGCTGTGCATCCTGTTCGACGGGGGGCTGCACATCGGCTGGGCGAGGTTTCGGTCCGCAGCCGCCCCGATCGCCTCGGTCGGTGTCCTCGGGACCTTTCTGACGACCGCCGCGGTGGCTGTGCTGGCCCACCTGGCCTTCGGGTTCGGCTGGTACGTCGCGGTGCTGCTCGGCACGGCCGTCGCCCCGACCGATCCCGCCGTCGTGTTCTCAGTCCTCGGCCAGCGCGAGGTCAGCGGCCGCAGCGGCACCGTCCTTGAGGGCGAGTCCGGGGCGAACGACCCGGTCGGTATCGCGTTGATGACGAGCCTGCTCGCCGCCGGTGGACTCGGGCTCGGGGCGTTCGCTCGCGTCGGCGGCGAGTTCGTCCTGCAGATGGGCGTGGGGACGCTGGTCGGTGTTGCCGGCGGCCGGTTGCTGCTGGTGTTCATCCGCCGAGTGCCGCTGCCCGCCGAGGCCCTGCACCCGCTGCGCACGCTGGCCTGCTCGCTCGTGCTCTACGGCGTGGCGACGCTGGCACATGGCTCGGGGTTCCTCGCCGTCTTCGTGGCCGGCATCGCGCTCGGGGACGCCCGGGCGCCGTACAAACGCGAGATCGAACGGTTCCACTCGGCGCTTGCCAGCCTCGCCGAGATCGTCGCCTTCGTTGTGCTCGGGCTGACCGTGGACCTCGACGTGCTGGCCCGGACCGACGTCTGGGCGCCCGGGCTGGTGCTCGGTGCCGGGCTCGCAGTCGTCATCCGGCCGGCCCTGGTCGGGCTGTGCCTGCTGCCGGTGGGACTGCGCCGGGGCGAGCGCACCTTCGTGCTGTTCGCCGGGCTGAAAGGCGCGGTACCGATCCTGCTCGGCAGTTTCCTGCTGGCGGCAGAGGTCCCGGACGCCGAGCGGCTCTACGGCATCGTGGTGGTCGTCGTGGCCTTCTCGGTCGTTGTGCAGGGCAGTCTCGTCCCGGCGGCAGCCCGGCTGCTGCACCTGCCGATGCGCACGATCGAGCCCGAGCCCTGGGCGCTCGGCGTGCGGCTCGCCGAGGAGCCCGAGGGCGTGCAGCGGCTGACCATCGCCGGCGGCTCGCCGGCCGACGGCTGCATGATCGCGGCGCTCGCCACACTGCCGGGCAACGTCTGGGTGAGCTTCGTCGTCCGTGACCGGCAGCTGCTCGCGGTGCGCGGCGACACCAGGCTGCAGGCCGGCGACGAGGTGCTGGTGCTCGCCGACCCCGACCTGCACGACGAACTCGTGCGCGCCTTCGAGCACCCGGCAGGATGAGCCGGTGCAGGCGACCTGGCAGCGGGTGCGGACGGCCAACAACCGGTTGTCCGCGCGCGCCGTCCAGCAGATGGAGTCGCTGGAGTGGTTCGCCACCCTGTCGGCCTCGCAGCGGGCCGATGTGGGCTTGGTCGTCCAGCTCGGCCTGACGTCGTTCACCGACTGGCTGGCAGATCCGGTGCAGTCGCCCGCACCGACGCCCGCGGTGTTCAACGCCGCCCCTCGCGAGCTGGCCCGGACGATCAGCCTGAAGCAGACCGTGCAGCTGATCCGCACCGTGGTGAGCGTGCTCGAGGAGCAGGTGCCCTCGCTCGCCGCACCCGGGCACGAGCAGGAGCTGCGGGAGGCGGTCCTGCGCTACTCCCGCGAGGTCGCTTTCGGCGCCGCCGAGGTGTACGCCGCGACCGCCGAGGCCCGCGGCGCCTGGGACGCCCGGGTCGAGGCGGGGGTGGTCGATTCGCTCGTCCGCGGGCAGACGGGCGACATCACCGTCGCGAGGGCCACCTCGCTGGGCTGGGGTCGGCCGGCGTGGGTGACCGCGCTCGCGGCCCGCAACCCCTCCGAACCGCTCGATCGGGCGCTCGCGGTGCTGCACACCATGGCCCGCCATGCCGGGTTGTCGCTGCTGGTCGGTGAGGCCGGCGGCGGCCTGGTCGTCGTCGTCGGCGGACACGGGCCGGCCGAGACGGTGATCACCCGGCTCGCTGCCTGCCTCCCCGAGGGCCCCGTCGTCGTCGGTCCCTTCGTCGAGGACCTGCCGGGCGCTGCCGGCAGCGTGCAGGAGGCCCTCGCCGGGCTCGCTTCGGTGGCTGCCTGGCAGGACGCCCCTCGCCCGGTCGACGCGGCGGCCCTGCTGGCCGAACGGGCGGTCCTCGGCGACGAGGCGGCCCGACGCCGGTTGCTGTCGGAGGTCTACGAGCCGCTCGCCGCAGCCGGTGTCGAGTTGGTCCGCACCGCCGGCGCCTATCTCGATTGCGGCGGTTCGCTCGAAGGGACCGGCCGGGCGTTGTTCCTGCACCCGAACTCAGTGCGGTACCGGCTCCGGAAGATCGTCGACGCCACCGGCTACGACCTGGCCGTGCCCCGCGAGGCCCAGGTGGTCCGGCTCGCGCTGGTCCTTGGCCGGACATCGGTTTTGTAGGTTACCTACAACGAACGTGGCGGGACTCCGTGCATGGCGGACCGAGCGAACAGGGCCCGGACTGGACATCGTGACAGGGTGCTCGTCCTCCTTTTTCCCGGCCAGGGCTCCCAGCGCCCCGGCATGCTCCGCCCCTGGCTCACCTTGCCC
>JAYTOZ010000443.1:0-1912 GCA_043747515.1 Frankiales bacterium
GCCGGGCACCACGTCGCTGAGCATTGATCGGATCCGGCTGGCCGCCGGCCTCGCCGGCGCGGGCGTCGCGAAGGTCGAGCTCACGCTCTCCGACGGCAGCCACCTGCTGGCTGTACTGACCGACGGCCACGGCAGCTTCCCGCAGCCAGTCTGGTCGGCGTCCGTACCGCCGGGCCGCGCGGTAAAGCGCTACATCGCCTACGACGCGAATGGGCTGGTGCTGGCCAGCCGGCCCGGCTGAGCTGCTGGACCCCGGGGCCCCCGTCGCGATCGGCGGGTCGACCTGCTCAGGTGAGACCGAGGTCGCTTAAGGAGTAGGCGAAGCGGTAGGGCACGCCCTCGGCCTGGATCTTCTCGGCCGCGCCGGTCGACCGGTCGGCGATCGTGGCAACGGCGACCGGGGTCGCCCCGGCCTCGCGCACAGCGGCCAGCGCGGTCAGCGGCGTCCCGCCGGTGGTGGTGGTGTCCTCAACGATCAGCACCCGCCGACCGGCGATGTCCGGTCCCTCGATCCGGCGCTGCAGGCCGTGCGCCTTCGCCTCCTTGCGGATGACGAAGGCATCGAGCCGTCGCCCCTGCGCAGCCGCGGCGTGCAGCATCGCGGCGGCGATCGGGTCGGCGCCCATCGTCATGCCGCCAACGGCGTCGTAGTCGAGGTCGGCGGTGAGCTCGAGCATGACCCGACCGACCAGCGGCGCGGCCGCCGCCGACAGGGTGGTCCGGCGCAGGTCGACGTAGTAGTCGGCCTCCCGACCGGAGGACAGGGTGACCCGGCCGTGGACGATGGCCTGGGCGCGGACGAGGGACAGCAGGTCATCGCGATCGGTCACGGCGGCCACGGTAGCGGGCCGCAACCACCGATCGCCGAGCCTCAGGCGACCGGGGGGCTACACCACCGACCGGGTGACGTCCAGATCGTCACCGACCCGGTCGACCACCACCTCGTCGCCGTCGCGCACCTCGCCGGACAGCAGCGCACGGGCCAACCGGTCGCCGATCGCCTTCTGTACGAGCCGGCGCAGCGGCCGGGCTCCGTAGACCGGGTCGTAGCCGGTGAGCGAGAGCCACTCGCGGGCCTCGGGCGTCACCGTCAGGACCAGCCGACGGTCAGCCAGCCGGGCTGCCAACAAGGCGATCTGCAGGTCGACGATCCGGGTCAGCTCGGCGCTGCCGAGCGGCTCGAACACGATGATGTCGTCGAGCCGGTTGACGAACTCCGGCTTGAACGACCGACGCACCACCTCCAGCACACCGGCAGCCGGCAGCCCCGAACCGAGGTTGGACGTGAGCACCAGGATGGTGTTGCGGAAGTCGACAGTGCGACCCTGCCCGTCGGTGAGCCGGCCGTCGTCGAGCACCTGCAGCAGCACGTCGAAGACATCTGGGTGCGCCTTCTCGACCTCGTCGAACAGTACGACGGAGTAGGGGCGCCGGCGGACCGCCTCGGTGAGCTGGCCACCCTGGTCGTAGCCGACGTAGCCTGGAGGAGCACCGACAAGCCGTGCGACCGAGTGCTTCTCGGCGTACTCACTCATGTCGATTCGGGTCATCGCGCGCTCGTCGTCGAACAGGAACGCCGCGAGGGCCTTGGCCAACTCGGTCTTGCCGACGCCGGTCGGGCCGAGAAACAGAAACGACCCGGTCGGCCGGTCCGGGTCGCTGACCCCGGCCCTGGCCCGGCGTACGGCGTCGGAGACCGCCTGCACGGCGACCGGCTGGCCGACCACCCGGCCGGACAGCACCTCCTCCATCCGCAACAGCTTGGCCGTCTCGCCCTCAAGCAACCGGCCGGCGGGGATCCCGGTCCAGGCCGACACCACATCGGCGACGTCGTCGGCGCCGACCTGCTCCTTCACCATCGGCGGCACATCGCTCGTCTCGGCGGCGGCCCCGGCGAGCTCCCGCTGGACCG
>JAYTOZ010000444.1:0-2748 GCA_043747515.1 Frankiales bacterium
CGCCGAAACGGTGCTGCACGAAATGGCGCACATGTGGTTCGGCAACCTCGTGACCATGCGCTGGTGGGACGACCTGTGGCTCAATGAGTCATTCGCGACATACATGTCGGTGCTCGCCCAGGTCGACGCGACGCGCTACACCAATGGCTGGACGACGTTCGCCAACAGCGAGAAGACCTGGGCCTACCGTCAGGACCAGCTGCCCTCGACGCACCCGATCGCGGCCGACATCGGCGACATCGAGGCCGTGAAGGTCAACTTCGACGGGATCACCTACGCCAAGGGCGCTTCGGTGCTCAAGCAACTCGTCGCCTGGGTCGGGCAGGACGCCTTCCTGGCCGGGCTGCGGACCTACTTTGTCACCCACCAGTACGGCAATACGGTGCTGGCGGACCTGCTGACCGAGCTCGAGGCGGCCAGCGGACGCGACCTGTCCGGCTGGTCCGCCGAGTGGCTCGAGACCGCCGGCTGCAACACGTTGCGGGCTTGCTTCGATACCGGCCCGGACGGTGCGTTCACGGCGTTCTCGCTACTGCAGGAGGCACCGTCGGGTTGGCCCACCTTGCGCTCGCACCGCGTTGCCATCGGCCTCTACGACCTCGTCGACGGACGGCTGGTCCGGGTGCACCGCGAGGAGCTCGACGTCGTCGGCGCCAAGACCGAGATTCCGGGCCTGGTCGGACGACTGCAGCCCGATCTGGTGCTCGTCAACGACGACGACCTGACGTACGCAAAGATCCGGCTCGACGAGCGGTCGCTGCAGACGCTGACCCACCACATCGGCCGCTTCCAGGAATCCCTGCCACGGGCACTGTGCTGGTCGGCGGTGTGGGACATGACCCGAGACGCCGAGATGCCGGCTCGGGACTACCTGACGCTGGTGCTCGCCGGGATCGGCCAGGAGAGCGACATCGGCGTGGTGCAGTCGCTGCTTCGGCAGGTCCGGGCGGCGCTCGACCTGTACGCCGATCCGGCGTGGCGGGAGTCCGGGCTGCGCCGGCTGGCGAGCGGGGCGTATGAGCAGCTGCACGCCAGCGAGCCGGGCAGCGACCACCAGCTGGCCTGGGCGCGGGCTTTCGTCTCCTCCGCCAAGTCGCAGGAGCACGTCCGCGACCTGCGAGGTCTGCTCGACGGTGCCGTCACAATCCGGGGCCTGGAGATCGACACCGAACTGCGGTGGCACCTGCTGCACCGTCTCGTCGTCCTCGGTGTCGCCGGCGACGTCGAGATCGAGGCCGAGGTCCAGCGCGACCCGACCGCCGCCGGGCAGCGGCACGCGGCCTCCGCCAAGGCCGCTCGCCCGACCGCCGCCGCCAAGTCCGAGGCCTGGCGGCTCGCGGTCGAGGACGAGACGCTCCCCAACGCTGTGCAGGCTGCGGTGATCGGCGGTTTCTGGCAGGCCGAGCAACTCGAGGTGCTCCGTGCCTACGTCGAGCCGTATTTCGCTGCCATCGGCCATGTATGGGCGACCCGGACCGCAGAGATGGCCCAACAGGTCGTGGTCGGGCTGTATCCGAGCTTGCTGGTCTCGCCCGAGATCGTGGTCCGCACCGATGCCTATCTCGCCGCCGGGGATGTCCAGCCGGCGCTCGCCAGGATGCTGCTGGAGGCCCGGGACGGGGTCGTCCGGGCGTTGCGGGCGCAGGGCCGCGACGCGGCCATCGCCTGACCGGTCGTCGTGGCGGTCGGTCGGTGCTGGTCCACCGGTCGGTTTGTCTGGGTCACTGATCGGCCACGTCGTCGTCGGTGCCATCCGCGTAGGGCTGGCAGCTGACCCGCTTGACGGGCACCTCGCTCACATCGGGCTGGCTGGCCAGAAGACACGTCCTGACCACCGGGCGGCGCAGCTAGTGGCCGGAGCGGATCGCGACGTCGGCGGCCTGCTGCTCAACGGGGCTCAGGGCGGCCCGTCGGCCGGCCGAGTCGGCGATCTGGCGGAGCGCATCGACGACACCGCCGGTGAGGTCGCCCCCGTTGAACGCGCTGGTCATCGAGAGCACCGCGAGGGCGCACACCCGATCAGGGACGCGGCGCCGCACCCCGGGGCCGGTGACGACCTCGACCTTGCGCTGGCCGGGCGCGACGACGAGCAGGACCGCGGTGGTCGACCGCGTCGGACCCAGGGCGGCATGCAAGCGTTCGGCGCCAGCCCGGAAGCCGGTGAGATCGGCGAGGTCGAGGTCACCGACCAGGACCGAGACGTCGAGCCCGTTCTCCTGCCTACACGTCGAGACGGCGTGCTCGATGCGCTCCTGCTGCCGTGGGTTGAGCCCCGCGTCCGGACCCGCGGCGCTGCTACCAACTGCCACTTGCGCCGCCCCTCACGATGGCGCCGGGGTCGGCGTCCTGCACTGCGGTCACCGGGTCGTGCGGGCCGGCGAACCACACCGGCGCAGCAGACCAACCACGGTTGGGGCGGTAACGACCGGTCCGCACCAGACCCGGCAACCACACGAGCGCCGCGGTGCCGAACAGGATGACCGCGGGGATGGCGACGTACAGCAGGATCGTCGTTGCGATGCCGAGCCCACGGCCGGGGTGCTCGCCCTCGGCAGGACCGAGCGGGTTGGCGGCGAGCGCCGGACCGGCAGCGGCAAGGAGGGCCGCGAACGCCCCGGTACAGCAGATTCCAGCGCGGGCGGTGGCGCGGCTCACGGCTCCCTCGTCGGTTGGTCCTCGAACATCGACGACACCGTAGCGAATACCTCAGCCGACCCCGCGGAGCAGTGCGGTGAGCTGCCGTACCCC
>JAYTOZ010000445.1:0-4657 GCA_043747515.1 Frankiales bacterium
GCGCAGAGTGCCCCGTTGACCGCGGCATCAGGCATGACTGAGATGCGAAGACGCCGCCTCACCTCGCCCGAAGAAGGACACCCCGATGTGCTCACCCGCACGATGCTCAGGCTGTGGCAAGACGACCTGGACCGGCTGCGGAAGGCACATCGACACGGTGATGGGCGCAGTCCCGGAGGCACGGCGGTGCACCTGCTCGGCACCGACCCGCCGGTCCCTCGCGCAGCGGCTGCTACGCCGCTGAACTGCCTGGCACACGGTGGTGCGATGCGAGGACCCACCGAGCTTCGGATGAACAGCAAACCGGGCGTCAGCGGTCTTGTCGATGAAGTCGGAGGTGCTGATGATCCCTTCGAAGTCGTCGCGCAGGTCGGTCTCGGTGAGATTGGTCATGTCGGCTGACCTGCGGCGGGCCTAGGGGTGACCGGCCGGCGGCGACGATTTGGTCAAGGAAGTCGGGGACCTCAGGGACACCGATGTCGACGATCTGCTTCTTGAGCAGCTTGGTGGCCTTGGTGGTCATCCCCGACAACGGTGCCAGTGACTGGGGGAGGCGGACGTTGCCGATGGGCAGGTGCACGGCGGCGTCACCTGATCCGAATTGGGGCATCACGGCAGGGCCGAACGTCCCTACCAGGAAGGGCACCCGTGCCCTTCCGGGCAGCACGATGGACGATCACGGTGAGAGGGGCGGCAGTGCCGTTGCGGCGGTTCCTGCTTCGCCCTCGCTGCAGCAGCGAATCCATCGACGGAGAGGCACCGAAGATGATCGGCAACGGGTATGGCATGCATGGAGGGGGATCCTGGATTTTCGCAATCTTCCTGCTCGTCGGTCTGGGCCTCCTCGTCCTGCTCGCTGTGCGCTCCTTCGGCGCATCACGGACCCGCGGAGACGTGGATGCTCCGACAGCGCAGAAGGGACCTGGACGCAGCACCGCCCGAGAGATCCTCGACGACAGGCTGGCGCGCGGCGAGCTGAGTCCGACCGAGTACCGCGACCGGCTCAAGACCCTCCACGAGCCCCTCTGATGGAACCCCTCAGCCGCCGCGGCGCCCTGCAACTCGGCGGTCTGGGCATCGCCAGCTCCGCGGTCGGCGGGCTCGGACTCCTGCTCGGCGATCGGTCTGGCTCGTCGTTCCGGACAGCCTCAGGTGCGGCTCTGCACGAACCTTCCGTCCTGCAAAGCGAAGGCGGTCGGTTGAGACTCACCCTGGAAACCCGAGAGGGTCCGGTCCGGATAGGCGGAAGGGCCGTCACTGCCCTGAGCTACAACGGGGAACTGCCCGGGCCAACATTACAGCTGCAGCCTGGTGACCGTCTTCAGATCCGGCTCATCAACCGGCTCACAGGCCCGACCAACCTGCACGTCCATGGCCTGCACGTCTCCCCTGACGGGCATGGTGACAACGTGCTTGTCGCCGTCCCCCCCGGGGCGTCCTGGGACTACGACTACCAGCTGCCTTCCGATCACCCGCCGGGCGTCTACTGGTACCACCCCCACCACCACGGGAGAGTCGCCGAGCAGGTCTTTGGAGGGCTCTACGGCGCGATCATCATCGGCGACCCCCCGGTGGCCAGTAGGAGCGTGGCGTCCACGCGGGAACGGGTCCTGGTCATCTCAGACACCAGCCTGGACAGCACCGGGCGGGTCCGTTCGGTTTCTCAGAGAGCCCGGATGCAAGGCAGGGAGGGCGACCTGGTCCTGCTGAACGGACAAACGCAGCCGGTCCTGCAGGCCCGGCCGGGAGAGCGGGAGCGGTGGCGGATCGTCAACGCCTGCGCGGCGCGCTACGTCAGGCTGCGCGTCGACGGGCAGCAGCTGGACCTGCTCGGCATCGACTCAGGCCGGTACGCCGCACCGGCGCGGATCGAGCAGCTCGTGCTGGCCCCCGGCAACCGCGCAGACCTCCTCGTCACCCTGAGGCAAGGAAGTAGTGAGCTGCGGTTGCTGGGCTACGACCGAGGCTCCGTCGGAATGGGCGGCCTGATCGGGGGAACGGGCGCGGCGACGTCGCTCGCGTCACTACGCGTCACCGGAATCGCCGCCCAGGCACCCGGCCCGCTGCCAGCTCAGGGAGCACTACGCGACCTCCGGCAGGTCGCTGCGCCTGAGAGGCGGCGAACCCTGACCATGGCCATGGGCATGGGTGGCGGCATGGGTGGCGGCATGGGTGGCGGCATGGGGTTCACCATCGACGGGCAGGTGTTCGACGCCACCCGCGTCGACCAGCAGGTACGGGCCGGCGCGGTGGAGGAGTGGGAGATCCGCAACACCAGCTCGATGGAGCACCCTTTCCACCTGCACGTCTGGCCTATGCAGCTTCTTGAGTCCGCCGGCGTCCCGGTCGACGTCGTTAGCCGGCAGGACGTTGTCAACGTTCCGGCCCGCAGCAGCGTCAAGGTCCGGATCGCGTTCGAAACCTTTACCGGCCGCACCGTCTACCACTGCCACATCCTTGATCACGAAGATCTCGGGATGATGGGCGTCGTCGAGGTCCGATAGGCCCACCGAGCGTCCGACCATTGAGGGCCACAATGGAGAATGCGTGGTGCGGGGCAGGAGACAGACAAGATCCTTTGGGAGGAGTTCCCTGGACTGCGCGCTTTCATCAGGCGGCTGCTCGCTCCATACTGCGTGCCAGCCGGTTGCCCTGGCCGACCTCGGGTATCGAAGCGATGCCAACCCTTCGCGATGATCGGGTATCACGCATGGTCAACCGTGTGACAAGGCATGAGCGGAACCGCGACGCCGACCCGCAAAGCGTGCCATTGCCGATCCACGACCAGACCGACCTTGTCCTGGTCGACACAACGTGGGGCGAAATTCAGCCGCTCCAGCCCTTCCCCGACGTTCAGACCATCGGCGAACTCGAACTCATCCGCCTCGTCGAGAAGGGCGCCGCTGTCATCGACACCCGCGTCGGCGGGTCGCGTTCCGGGGTGACGCTCCCCAACTCCGTCAGCATCCCGCACGATCAGATCCGCGACCGGATGGCGGAGCTCGACCAAGACAACATAAGCATCCTTTTTTGCAACGGTCCGCAATGTCCCCAGACCCCCGCCGCCATCGCCACCCTGCTCGACGCCGGATACCCGGCGTCGTCGCTCGCCTACTACCGCGGCGGCGTGCACGACTGGGTGACGCTCGCCTTCCCGACAGACAGCGCGTAGCGCAACTTCCTTACGCCTGCCCTCGTCGGATCCACGACGGCGGCCGGCACCGATCCTGACTCGTCAAGGACCTCGTGCCGCGCCGAGCCGTTGCCCGCCCTAGCAAGCTGCCCTAAGGTTGAAGGCCGCATGCTCCCCATGCATGACCACATGAAGTGTCGAGTGATGGCCCAGGATCATGCGGGCGTTGTTGCCGTATTGCAGATCACCAATCTCGCTGTGGACCCCTTGCGTTACAGCAAGAGGCAACTTCTGGGTCATGCCCGACCCGGTCATGCCCGACCCTGACGTGTCCGTCAGGCTGTTCGCTGGCCCGGCGTTCTGCACGACTCGCCCGCTCGCACGACCGCAGATGTGCACGTCGACATGACCGAAGTCGCCCGAGGTGGCGGGGTTGTTCGGTGCCCCGCTCATGCCCGACCCCGCGCCGCCATTCATGAGCATTCCCGCTGGACCCCGAACCTTACCGCTGATCATCGGGCGCTGCCCGCGGAGTCACAGAGAACGAGGGCGCTCGGGAAGTTACGTGCCCACTGGAACATCACGAGCGAGTCTTGATGTTATTCGCCCTCCTGTACGGCGCTTTTGGGAATCTCGATCGCGTATTCTCATCGGCTGAGCCTGAGCATCGCAGTATCTGGACGGTGCGATCGAACGTGATCCGCAACATGGGGTACTGCTTGTCAAGGTGCATTGCGAGCAGCCCCGTCAGCTCGTCCACCGCGGCGGACCCCGTCAGCCCGTCGGCATGGTGGACCACGTCGATGAGCTCAAGAACAACCAGAGCCTCTTGGCCCTCGTCCTGCCTCCCCTTGTGCTCGAACTCGTCGTCCGCGTCATCTCGACGTTCCACACCGACACGGCTACCGGAGGTGGACATGAACGCCCGGCTGACCCCCCGGATCCTGCGACGGTCCGGGTCGGCTCCGGGCCCGGACGTGGCCGCTCAGCGCTCGAGCAGGAACTGGTCCAGGGGGCGCGGGGGGCGGTCGGGGACTGACCGAAGCGGATGGCCGATCGCCACTGAGCCCAGCGGCTCCCACTCAGGGGGCAGGTTGAGGATGTCACGAACGACGTCCGGGCAGAAGATGGTGCTGCCCACCCACGCGCTGCCCAGCCCCTCGGCTGCGAGCTGCACGAGCAGGTTCTGCACTCCCGCTCCACCCGCGACCGCGAACATCCGCAGTTCTGCGGCGCTGCGGCCGGCGTCCGGATAGGGGTGCGCGGCATCCCCCACCAGAAAGGGCAGCACGAGGACCGGTGCGCGTCGCAGGACGTCCCCACGGCTGAGGCGTCGTGCGATCGACGGCTCGTCGAAGCCGTCGGCGCGCAGGTCGTGCCCCCACCGCGCTGCCATGGCCTCCAAGAGCTGCTCTCGCTGCGCGCGCAGGAGCACGAACCTCCACGGGGTGCTGTGGTGCGGCGCCGGCGCCGTCAGGGCGGCCGCGACCGCGCTCCTGACGAGGTCGAGATCGACTGGCTCGT
>JAYTOZ010000446.1:0-11009 GCA_043747515.1 Frankiales bacterium
TGCGGGGCCTGCGGGGCACCGACTGCGCCGCCCAGCCCGGCGTACGGCGTACGGTAAAGGCAGGCGTCGCAGTTCATCCGGATGTCGCCGGCGCCGGCCTCGTCGTAACGGCCGAGCAGCAGCCCGGCCAGGGCGGCCGACACCCCGAGCGGCTCGGAGACGACGATCTCGAGGCCGTCGACCGCAGCGGCCTGCGTCGCGACGAGGCGCGGCAGGTAGCCCGGGCCGAGGAAGTATCTCGCCAGCGCCACCCGCCGCGACCCGCCGGCCCGGAGGCGTTGGAGCGCCTGTGGCACGGTCGGGCCGGTGGTCGAGACAAAGGCGATGTCGACCGAGGGGAACGCCCGTCCCTCCCAGAGCAGTCGGGCGGTGGCGGCGACACCGGCATTGGCGTCGGGGTCGAGCGAGCCGCCCGCCACCAGCACCACCGGCTCATCGATGACGCCTGCCTCGGCCAGTCGCCTCGCCAGCACGTCGACGACGACCGGGTGCGGCCCGAGTGGCCGGCCGTAGCGCAGGACAACACCGGGGTGATCCAGCCGGCCGGCCTGCACGGAGCCGGCCACGTCGGTCTTGGAGTGCGAGGCGGCACCGAGCAGCAGTGGCACGACGGTGATGTCGCGCTCTCCCGCCTGGACCAACTGCCGCAGCGCGACCCGAATCGAGGGAGCGGCGTTGTCGACGTACGCCGCCTCGGTGCGCAGCCCCGGCCGCTGCGCCGCGGCAGCAGCGAGCAGCCCGCGTACGACGTCCTGCGAGCCAGGGTCGCGCGAACCGTGAGCCACACCGAGCAGCGTGCTCACGGCTGCACCCGGGCCGCGACGACCTCGCCGACAACCACGACCGCCGGGGCGGTGAGGTGCGCGGCGTCGACGGCCGCCGAGGCCAGGGTGGTGATGACGACCTCCTGACTGGCCAGCGTGCCATCGCGTACGACGGCGACGGGCGTGTCCGCGGACCGGCCGCCCGCGACGAGGGCCGCGCAGACGCCGCCGAGGCGTTCGACGGCCATCAGCAGCACCACGGTCCCACCCAGGCGGGCCAACGCGTCCCAGTCGACGGTGGAATCCGGGTCGCCGGGCGGCAGGTGGGCGCTGACGACCGACACCGACTGGGTGACACCCCGCGCGGTGACGGGGATCCCGGCCCAGGCCGGCACGGCGAAGGCACTCGTCACGCCCGGCACGACCTCGACGGCGACACCGGCCTCGATGCAGGCCGCGACCTCCTCGATGCCCCGGGCAAAGACATGCACATCGCCCCCTTTGAGCCGCACGACCCGCGCGCCGGCAAGGGCACGGTCGACGATGAGCTGCTCGATATCGCCCTGCGACCACGACGCACCGTGGGCGGACTTGCCGGTCTCGACCACCTCGACGGCGTCAGCCAACTCGACCCGTGGCGCCAGCCGGTCGCGGACGACGAGATCGGCCTGGGCCAGCAGCTGTCGGCCCCGCACGGTGAGCAGCCCGGGGTCGCCGGGTCCGCCGCCGACGAGGGCGACCGAACCGGCGCCGGCCCGCGCCCGACGCATCGGTAGGGCGCCGGTGTCGATGGCCAGCGCGATCGCGTCGCGAAGCCTGACCGACCGGCGGGGGTCCCGGCCTGCGGTCACCGACACGACGACCCCGTCGACGCGGGCCACCGCGGGCACCCAGGCGGCCGACCTCGCTGCGTCGTCGGCGCGCACACACCACACCCCGCGGGCGCGGCAGGCGGCGGCGACGTCGTCATCGACGACCCCGGTGCAGGCGTGCACGAGCCAGGCACCGTCGACGTCACTGTGACGAAAGGCCCTGCGCTGCAGCGGGAGTCCGAGCTCAGGTGCGTCGATCGCCACCACCTCGATGGCGGCCTCGGCCTCGACCAGCGCTGCGATCCGGCGCCGCGCCACCGGTCCGGCCCCGACGACCAGCACCCGTTTGCCCGTCAGGTCGAGGTGCAGCGGGTAGGACTTCAGGCCCGCACTCCGAGCGTGCTGCCGACCATGCCGGCGGCGAGCGTCGCGCCGGTCGCGTCGTCGATCAGGACGAAGGCTCCGGTCGACCGGTCGTCGGCGTAGTCGTCGACGAACACCGGCGAGGCCGTCCGCACCGTCACCAGACCGATGTCGTTGAGGTGCAGCGAAGTGGCCCCGTGGCGCGACAGCGTCGTGACGTCGAGCCGGTCGTGCAGCTCGCTGACGATCGCCTTGACCGAGCGGGTCGTGTGCTTGAGCAGGAGCCGCCGGCCAGGCAGCAGCGGCGAGTCGGCCATCCAGCACACGGTCGCCTCGAAGCTCGACGTGACCGTTGGCACGTCATCGGCTGCAGCAATGAGATCGCCTCGGCTGACGTCTATCTCATCGGCGAGGCGGACCGTGACCGCCTGCCGAGCGGTGGCCTGCTCGAGCGGGCCGTCCGCGGTGTCGAGGGCCAGCACCGTCGTACGCCGGGTAGAGGGCAGGACCACGACCTCGTCGCCGGGTCGCAGCGTGCCGGTGGTGACGGTGCCTGCATAGCCGCGGTAGTCGGGCAGCTCCACCGACATCGGCCGGATGACGTACTGCACCGGGAAGCGGGCGCCGCGCCGGCCCAGATGGTCCCGCTCGACCTCGACGGTCTCGAGGTGCTCCAGCAACGCGGGCCCGGTGTACCAGGGCATCCGCTCACTGCGGTGCACCACGTTGTCGCCCGGCAGCGCGGCCAGCGGGATCGCCGTGACATCGGGTAGGTCCAGACTGGCTGCGAACGTGCGGAACTCGGCGACAATCGCCTCGTAGATAGACTGATCAAAGTCGACGAGATCCATCTTGTTGACGGCGAGCACCAGGTGCGGCACCCGCAGCAGGGCCGACAGCGAGGCGTGCCGACGGGTCTGCTCCAGCACCCCCTTGCGTGCGTCGACGAGCACCAGCGCGAGGTCGGCGGTCGAGGCCCCGGTGACCATGTTGCGGGTGTACTGCACATGGCCGGGGGTGTCGGCGACGATGAACGATCTCGCAGCGGTGGCGAAGTAGCGGTAGGCCACGTCGATGGTGATGCCCTGCTCGCGCTCGGCCCGAAGCCCGTCGGTGAGCAGCGCCAGGTTGGTGTAGTCGTCGCCGCGGTCGGCGGACGTTTTCTCGACCGCCTCGAGCTGGTCGGTGAACACGCTCTTGGAGTCGTACAGCAGCCGGCCGATGAGGGTCGACTTGCCGTCGTCGACCGAACCGGCGGTGGCGAACCTGAGCTGGTCGACCACTAGAAGTAGCCCTCCTTCTTCCGGTCCTCCATGGCTGCCTCGCTGGCCCGGTCGTCGGCCCGCGTCGCGCCGCGCTCGGTCACCCGGGTCGCCGCGACCTCCTCGACGACCTCGTCGGGGGTCCGGGCCGGCGATTGGACGGCGCCGGTGCAGGAGGCGTCCCCGACGGTGCGGTAGCGCACCGTGCGTGTCGCGACAATCTCGCCAGCGGTGGGCATCGAGACCGGTGTGACCCCGAGCAACATCCCGTCGCGCTCGAACACCTCGCGTTGGTGGGCGTAGTAGATGCTCGGCACCTCGATGTTTTCGCGGGCGATGTAGCGCCAGACATCGAGCTCGGTCCAGTTCGACAACGGGAAGACGCGGATGTGCTCACCGGGGTTGTGCCGGCCGTTGTAGAGATTCCACAGCTCGGGCCGCTGGTTCTTGGGGTCCCACTGCCCGAAAGCATCTCGGAAGGAGAAGAACCGCTCCTTGGCGCGGGCCTTCTCCTCATCGCGCCGGGCGCCGCCGAAGACCGCGTCGTAGCGGCCTTCCTCGATGGTGCGCAGCAGGGTGGTCGTCTGCAGCGGGTTGCGCAGGCCACCGGGCACCTCGTGCACCCGGCCGGCGTCGATGTCGTCCTGCACCTTGCCGACGACGAGCCGGGCGCCGAGCTCGGCGACCCGCTGGTCGCGAAAGGCCAGCACCTCGTCGAAGTTGTGCCCGGTGTCGATGTGCACCAGCGGGAAAGGAATCCGGGCAGGCCAGAAGGCCTTCTCGGCCAGCCGCAGCATCACGATCGAGTCCTTCCCACCGCTGAACAGCAGCGCCGGGCGCTCGAACTGCGCGGCCACCTCCCGCATCACGTGGATGCTCTCGGCCTCCAGCAGATCCAGCTGGGAGAGTCCAACCGTGGTCGGGGTCACGCGAGACCCCGCCCGGTCAGCAGCGACAGGAGCTGCGCCACCGACTCGTCGAGGTGCTGCTCGTGGGTTCGCACGACGGCATCCGGCGCCGTCGGCGGCTCGTACGGCGCGTCGACACCGGTCAGGCCGGACAGCTCGCCGGCGGCCTGCCTGGCGTAGAGGCCCTTGACGTCCCGGGCGCTGCACACCTCGACCGGGGTCGCGACGTGCACCTCGAGAAAGCCCGCACCCCGGTCGGTGTGCAGCGCCCGGACGCGGTCGCGCGTCTCGGCGTACGGGCTGATGACGGATGCGAGGACGAGCACGCCGTGCTTCGCGAGACCGGCTGCCACCCAACCGATCCGGAGCACATTGGTGTCGCGGTCCTCGCGGCTGAAGCCGAGGCCCTTGGAAAGGAACTCGCGGACCTCGTCCCCGTCGAGGACCTCGACGGGGCGGTGCAACTCGGTGGCCAGCGCCGTGGCGAGGGTCGTCTTGCCGGCGCTCGGCAAGCCAGTCAGCCAGACCGTCGCTCCGGTGCCCACGGTGGTAGCCGGCGGTGCGGTGGCCGTCAACAGTCCTCCATGAGCCGGTGCACGCTGCATCGCGGTGCGTGCGGGAGCGGGATGCGCCTCGTTGCGCTGGGTCGTGCTCAGCCCGACGTCAGTGGGAACAGACCGCGCTTGCGGTGCGCTGCAGGTCGACGTGCAGCCGCGCGACGAGGAACGAGCCGGTCATAACGTTATCGTCCCACATGTCCCAACGGGCGGGTCGGCGTGCTGCTGTGCCACCCTTGCCAACGTGCCCGCCGTGCTCACGTCCCGTCGTCACGTGGACCTCAAGCGCACGAGCAGCGCCATCTGTTCCCGCGGCTGACCCCCGTCCAGCCCTGTCGCATCGAACCTCTGGAGACAGTTGTGCCCGCTCCCCGCGGTCAAGGTCAGTGGGCGCTCGGTTACCGCGAGCCGCTCAACCCCAACGAGCAGATGAAGAAGGACAGCCACCCGCTGACGGTCAAGCAGCGGGTCCTGGACACCTACAGCAAGCAAGGGTTTGACTCGATCGATGGCGCGGACCTGCGTGGCCGGTTGCGGTGGTACGGCCTCTACACCCAGCGGGCGCAGGGCATCCCCGGCGGCAAGACAGCGATCCTGGCGCCGGAGGAGCTCGAGGCGCCGTACTTCATGCTCCGGGTGCGCATCGACGGTGGCCAACTCACCAGCGAGCAGCTGCGGGTCATCGGCGAGATCGCCACCGAGCACGGCCGGGACGTCGCCGACGTGACCGACCGGCAGAACATCCAGTTGCACTGGATCCGGATCGAGGACGTCCCGGAGATCTGGCAGCGACTCGAGGACGTCGGACTGATGACCACCGACGCCTGCGGCGACGCCCCCCGCGTGATCGTCGGCTGCCCGCTGGCCGGGGTCGACGCCGACGAGTTCCTCGACGCCACCGACGCGGTCCGTGAAGTAACCGGCAAATACATCGGCGACCCGGCCTTCGCCAACCTGCCGCGGAAGTTCAAGACCTCCATCAGCGGCTGCGCGGTGCACTGCAGCAACCACGAGATCAACGATGTCGCCTTTGTCGGCGTCACCCACCCCGAGCTCGGGGTCGGCTACGACCTGTGGGTCGGCGGTGGCCTGTCGACCAACCCGAAGCTGGGCCTGCGGCTCGGCGCCTTCGTGGAGCCGTCCCGGGTGAGCGAGGTGTGGGAAGGCGTCATCTCGGTCTTCCGTGACTACGGGTATCGGCGCTCGCGAACCCACGCCCGGCTGAAGTTCCTGCTGGCGGACTGGGGCACCGAGAAGTTCCGCCGGGTCCTCGAGGACACCTACCTCACCGCGCCGCTGCCTGACGGGCCGGCGCCGGCGACGCCTCCGACCGAGGAGCGCGACCACGTCGGGGTGCACCGGCAGTCCGACGGGCTCAACTACGTCGGCGTCGTCCCACGCGCCGGTCGCACCAGCGGCAGCCAGCTCCAGCGGGTCGCGGCGCTGGCCGCCGAGTACGGCGCCGGCCGGGTGTCGACGACCGCCCAGCAGGGGCTCGTGCTGCTCGGCGTCCCGGATGGGTCCGTCGATGCCCTCGTCACCGAGCTCGAGGCCGACGACCTGCGGGTACGACCGACGAGGTTCCGGCGCGGTGTGTTGGCCTGCACCGGCCTGGAGTTCTGCAAGCTCGCGATCGTCGAGACCAAGGCCCGTTCGGTCGATCTCTACACCGAGCTCGAGAAGCGGCTGCCCGACTTCGACGAGCCGATCACCATCAACGTCAACGGCTGCCCCAACTCGTGCGCCCGGTTCCAGACCGGCGACATCGGCCTCAAAGGCTCGATCGTCGACGGCGTCGAGGGTTTCCAGGTGCACCTGGGTGGTCGGCTCGGTGAGGACGCCGGTCTCGGCCGCAAGTCCCGTGGCCTGAAGGTCACCGCTGACGACGCGCCGGAGTACGTCGAGCGACTGCTGCGGACCTATCTCGAGCACCGTACGCCGGGAGAGAAGTTCGCCGTCTGGGCCCGCCGAGCCGACGAGGCGCTGCTGAGGTGAGCTCGCCGCAGCGGGCCGTGCCGATGTATTGCCCGTACTGCGGCGAGGAGTCGCTGCGGCCGTTCGGTGACGACCCCGACGCCGGGCACGGCGACTGGCGTTGCGAGGATTGCCTGCGGGTGTTCACGGTGCGCTTCCGCGGGACGACCGGCGCCGGCTGAGCCGGTGCCTGCCCGGGGGAGCTGAGTCGGGTCGGCGATCCCGGCGTACCGTCTCGGGTCGTGCATTCGAGGCTCTAAGTGCCTCCAGCTTCATGACACGAGACGGCAGGGCAGCCGTTTCGAGCCGGGTGGGAGCCTGACGGGCATGGGCGCGTACGACGAGCTGCGGACCGAGCGGCTGCTGCTGCGCCGCTGGCGCGATCAGGACCGAGCGCCGTTCGCGGCGATGAACGCCGACCCGGTCGTGATGGAGCATTTCCCAACGACGCTGACCCGGGACCAGAGCGACGCCATGCTCGACCGGGTCGAGGCGCATTTCGTCGAACACGGCTATGGGCTGTGGGCCGTCGAGGTCGGCGGACGGCTGGCCGGGTTCACCGGGCTGGCCTGGCAGCACGGGCTGCCGTTCAGCCCGGCCCTGGAAGTGGGCTGGCGGCTGGCCGCGGACTGCTGGGGCAGGGGCTACGCCACCGAGGCGGCCCGCGCCGCCCTGGCAGTCGGGCTGCGGCACGAGCCCAGCATCGTCAGCATGACGGCCCGGCGCAACGAGCGGAGCTGGCGGGTGATGGAACGGCTCGGCCTGCGCCGTGAGTGTGAGTTCGACCATCCTCGGTCGCCGGAACGGCACGTGCTCTACCGCACACCGTGACCGGTCGATGCCGTGGGGCGGGACACTGACGCCCGTGCCCGCACCGCGCGCGCTGTTGTTCGACGTCTTCGGCACCCTCGTCGACTGGCGCAGCAGCCTGATCATCGAAGCGACCGCCGCGGGCCGCCGTGCCGGGGTTGACGCGGATTGGCCGGCGGTCGTGGACGACTGGCGGCGGGCCTACCAGCCGGCACTGGACCGGGCCCGGCGCGGCGCAACCTGGCGTGACCTGGACGACCTGCAGCGTGAAACCCTGCCTGCCCAACTGCTGCCGGCTGCCGAGCGGGAGGTGCTCGTGCAGGCCTGGCGGCGGCTGGCTCCATGGCCGGACACCCGAGCGGGGCTCGATCGGCTGCGGTCCCGCTTTGTGACTGCGACCCTGTCCAACGGGCACCTGGCACTGCTCGTCGACCTGTTCCGCCACGCTGACCTTCGGGTCGACGCGATCCTGTCGGCCGAGCTCGCCGACAGCTACAAGCCCGATCCGCAGGTCTACCTGCGCGGCGCGGCGTTGCTCGGCTGCGCGCCGGCCGAGACCGCGATGGTCGCCGCGCACAGCGATGACCTCGTCGCAGCAAGTGAAGTTGGCCTGCAAACGATCTTTGTACGCCGGCCAGCAGAGTGGGGCGGGGCACAGGTCGAACAACCACCGACCGGTCTGCCCGGGATGATCATTGCCGACGACCTGGAGCAGCTCGCGGACCTGCTGACCTAGACGTGCAGCCCGCACTCGGTCTTGGTCGACCCGGCCCAGCGGCCCGACCGCGGGTCCTGGCCGGGGGCGACCCGGTTCGTGCACGGGGCGCAGCCGATCGACGGGTAGCCGTCGTACGCGAGGGGATTGACCAGGACCCCCTCGTCGGCGATGTAGGCGTCGACCTGGTCCTGGGTCCAGGTGGCGAGCGGGTTGACCTTGACCTTGCCGCGCCGGGCGTCCCACTCGACGACGCCCATCGAGGCGCGCGCGGCCGTCTCGTCCCGCCGCACACCCGAGGCGTAGGCGAGATAGGGCTCCAGGCCTCGCGCGAGCGGCTCGACCTTGCGCATCGCGCAGCAGGCATCGGGATCGCGGCGCCACAACTCGGCGCCGTGCTCGGCGTCCTGCTGGGCCACGGTCAGCAGCGGCAGCATGGTCCGCACGGTGACGTCGTAGACCTGGGCGACCGCGTCGCGGGTGCCGATCGTCTCGGCGAAGTGGTAGCCGGTGTCCAGGAAGATGACATCCACACCTGGGGCGAGCGAGGCGAGCACGCCGTCACCCATCGAGGAGGTGATGGCGAAGCGCGCGCCGAACGTGTCGACGGCCCAGCGCAACACCTCCCGCGGGGTGGCGATCTCGAGGTCCCGGCCGGCCTGTTCGGCGATCTGCTGCAACTCCACGTTGCACGTCAACCAACAGGCGACCCGCTGCAATCCCGTGACAGGCTCGACGGTGTGGAACCGGTCCCGGCACTCGTCACCCTGCACCTGTGGCGGGTCTCGCCGGGGCATGTCCCGGCGGCCCTCGCCCGGATTGGGCTGGACCGGGCCCGGATCCGGCGCACCCCGGGGGTTCGCTTCGCCAAGCTGCTCGGCACCGGTGACGGCCGCACCTTCACCGCCCGCGACGCCGATCCCCTGCGCTGGGGGCTGCTTGCGACCTGGGCCGACGCCGGCGCCGCCCGCGACTTCGCCGTCGCGCGGTCCTGGGAGGCCCTTGCCACGGAGGTGTTCCGGGCCGACCTGCGCCCGCTCGTCAGCCGGGGGCGGTGGAGCGGCCGGGCTCCCTTCGGCGACCCCACCCCGACGCGGTACGACGGGCCGGTGGCCGCCGTCACCCGCGCCCGGCTCACCGCCCGCAAGGCCACGACGTTCTGGCGAGCCGTCCCGCCGGTCAGCGCCGAGCTGCACCGGCAACCGGGCCTGCGGGCGGCCGTCGGCATCGGTGAGGCGCCGGTCGGGTTGCAGGGCACGTTCAGCCTCTGGGACTCCCCCACCGCGTTGCGCGAGTTCGCCCACCGCAGCCCGCAACACCTCCGCGCGATCAGCCGGACGGCCACCGAACAGTGGTACGCCGAGGAGCTGTTCGCCCGCTTCGAGGTGCTGGGCACCAGCGGACGGTTGTCGTGATCGAGCTCGTGCCCTGGGACCGGGCCACCCTCGCGGCCAACGCCGAGCAGGTCCTCGACGTCTACGCCGAGGCGATGGGGGTGCCGCGGCCGGCGGCCCGGAGCCGTCGGGCGGTGCTGGCCGGGCACCTCGACCGTGGTGGCCTGCGTGCCGTCGCCTCGCTCGACGGCAGCCGGCTGATCGGCATCGGCTACGGCTATCTCGGTGCGGCCGGCCAGTGGTGGCACGACCAGGTCCGGGTCGCGTTGACCTCCGAGCAGGTGGAAGCCTGGCTCGTCGATTCCTTCGAGGTCTGCGAATTGCACGTGCTGCCGACCCATCAGGGCGCCGGCCTGGGCCGTCGCCTGCTCGCCGACCTGCTGGCCGGCACGCCGGCCCGCACCGCCGTCCTGACCACCCCCGACCTGGAGACGCGGGCCCGCGCGTTCTACCGGGCGGGGGGCTGGACCGACCTGCTACGCCACCTGCGCTTCCCGGGCGATCCGCGCGAGTTCGCCGTCCTCGGGCTGCACCTAGGGTCAGCCGCATGAGCCGGAACCGCGTCGTCGTCGTCGGCGCGGGCCACAACGGGCTGGTCGCCGCCTGCTACCTGGCCAGGGCCGGGCTCGACGTCGAGGTGGTCGAGCGCGACAGCGTGGTCGGTGGCGCGGTCAGCACCGTCGAGCGCTTCCCGGGCTACCGGATGGACCGCGGCTCCAGCGCCCACATCATGGTCCGGCACACCGGGATCATCGAGGACCTCCGGCTGGATCTGTGCGGCCTGGAATACCAGGACCTCGACCCGTGGGGCTTCGCGCCGTTCGGCGAGCAGGGCATCCACTTCCACGTCGACCTGGACCGGACCTGCGCGAGCATCGAATCGGTCTGCGGGACCAAGGACGCCGACGCCTACCGGGCCTTCGTGCTCGATTGGTCGGCCCGCAACAGCAAGGTCTTCGAGGCCTTCCAGGGACCGCCGTCGCCGGCCCGGCTCGGCCGCACCCTGTGGGGGGTCGGCAAGGGCACCGGCCTGGACGGCCTCGAGCTGTCCCGGCAGTTCCTGACCAGCGGTGACTCGCTGCTCGACGAGCACTTCGACGACGAGCGGCTCAAGACCGCGCTGGCCTGGATGGGCGCGCAGTCCGGCCCACCGACCTCCGAGGTCGCGACCGCCGACCTGGTCGGCTGGAACACCGTCATGCACCTGCTGCCCCCCGGCCACCCCAAAGGGGGGTCGGGGATGCTCAGCGAAGCCCTGCAGCGGCGGCTCGAGTCCTACGGCGGGACGGTGCGCCTGGGCGACGGCGCGGCCGCCGTCACGTCGGACGGCGGGAAGGTCACCGGCGTGCTCACCGAGTCGGGGGCGCACCTGCCGGCGGCCACGGTCATCGGCGCCTGTCATGTGCTCGCCACCCTCGAGCTGCTCGACGCCCCACCGGGTGATCTGCTG
>JAYTOZ010000447.1:0-2337 GCA_043747515.1 Frankiales bacterium
CCCGGGAGCGACCTCGACCTGGTGCTCGTCCACGACGGGACCCACGACGTCGAGGCGCTCGCCGACCGGATCTGGTATCCCATCTGGGACAC
Source organism: Frankiales bacterium (assembly GCA_043747515.1). GTDB lineage: Bacteria > Actinomycetota > Actinomycetes > Mycobacteriales > SCTD01 > JAYSQK01. Next base: position 93 of record JAYTOZ010000447.1, read on the forward strand.
CGGCGTCGGCCTGGACCATTCGGTGCGGACCGTCGCGGAGGCCGTCGCCGTCGCCCGGGACGACCTCAAGGCCGCACTCGGGCTGCTCGACGCGCGCCACCTCGCCGGCGACCCGGCCCTGACCGCGCAGCTGGTGACCGAGACCCGGGCGGTGTGGCGCGGCGCGGCCGGCAAACGGCTCCCCGAGCTCCGGGCGCTGGGGGAGGAGCGGGCCCGCACCGCGGGCGAGGTCGCCTACCTGCTCGAGCCCGACCTGAAGGAGGCCAGGGGCGGGCTGCGCGACGTCCACGCGCTGCACGCGCTCGCCGTCGCGCAGGTCGCCGACCAGCCGGGGCCGACCGTCAGGACGGCGTACGACGTGCTGCTCGACGTCCGGGGTGAGCTGCACCGGTGCACCGCCGGCACCGGGCGCCGCGCGGTCGACCGGCTGCTGATGCAGGAGCAGGACGCCGTCGCCGCAGCGCTCGGCCTGACCGACGCCGACGAGTTGATGGCGAAGGTCTCCGGCGCCGCCCGGACGATCGCCTTCGCGAGCGACGCGACCTGGCGACGGGTGACCGCGGCGAGCCCCAAGCGCCGGCTGCTCGGGCTGCGCGGGCCGGCCCCGCGGATGCGCCGGCCGCTGGCCGACGACGTCGTCGAGCAGGACGGCGAGGTGGTGCTGGCCCGCGACGCGTCGCCCGGCACCGACGCCGAGCTCGTCCTGCGGGTTGCTGCCGCGGCCGCCCGAGCGGGCCTGCCGATTGCTCCGAACACCCTGCTGCGGTTGGGGGAGTGCCCGCCGCTGCCGCTGCCGTGGCCGGCCGCGGCGCTCGACAGCCTGGTCGGGGTGCTGGCCGCTGGACCGGCTGCCGTCGCGGTGTTCGAGGCGCTCGACCAGGCCGGCCTGCTGGTCGCGCTGCTGCCCGAATGGGCGGCGGTCCGCAGCACACCGCAACGCAACAGCTACCACCGGTTCACCGTCGACCGGCACCTGGTGGAGGCCGCGGCCGAGGCAGCCGCACTGACCCGCGGGGTGGCCCGACCCGACCTGCTGCTGCTCGGCGCGCTCCTGCACGACATCGGCAAGGGGCGGCCCGGCGACCACACCGACGTCGGCATGGTGCTCGTCGCCGAGATCGGGCCGCGGCTAGGGCTGCCCCCGGCCGACGTCGACGTGCTGGTGGCGATGGTGCGGCACCATCTGCTGCTGCCCGATGTGGCCACCCGGCGCGACCTCGACGACCCGGCGACCGCGCGCGCTGTGGCCGACGCGGTCGGCTCGACCGAGGTGCTCGAGCTGCTGCACGCCCTGACGCAGGCTGATTCGGCGGCGACCGGACCGGCTGCCTGGAGCAGCTGGAAGGCCCAGCTGGTGGCCGATCTCGTACGCCGCACCGCGGCCCTGCTGACCGGCGCCTTGCCCCCCGCTCCGGCGACCCTGACCCCCCGTCAGGAGGCGCTGGTCGCCGGCGGGGTGCTCGCGTTGGACGCTGACGGCGAGACCGTCACGGTGGTCGCGCCGGACCGGCCGGGGCTGCTGTCGATCGCGGCCGGGCTGCTCGCGCTGCACAAGCTCGACGTCCGGGCGGCGTCGGCGTTCGCGCGGGGGAGCGTCGCGGTCAGCGTGTTCCGGGTGACCCCGCGCTTCGGCACCCTGCCGGACTGGGCCGTCGTTCGTGACGAGCTCCGCCTGGCTGCCTCCGGCGAGCTCCCGCTGGCGCAGCGACTCGCCGACCGGGAGGCGGCGTATGCCGGCCGGGGCCCGGTGCCGGGCGCGCCGGCCACGGTCCGGCTGGTGGACGACGCCTCGGAAACAGCAACCGTGCTCGAAGTCCGCGCTCCCGACGGGCTCGGTGTGCTGCACCGGATCACCGCGGTCCTCGGCGTGCACGGGCTGGACGTCCGCAGCGCGCACGTCTCCACTCTCGGTGCGGACGTTGTCGACGCCTTCTACGTCGCCGGTCCCGACGGCAAGCTCACCGACCCCGGCGCGCGGGACCGGCTGGTCGCGGACGTACTCGCCGCGGTCGACTGAGTCCTGCGCGACCGAGCTTGCGTCACCGCCCGGGTAGCGGGAGCCGCCACTATCCTTGTTGGAGAGATGTCCGCCCCGACGTACAGAAGGACCGATGTTCGACACCCTGGCCGATCGGCTCGACAAGGTCTTCACCTCGCTGCGTGGCAAGGGCCGGCTGTCCGAGGCCGACATCGACACGACCGCCCGCGAGATCCGCATCGCGCTGCTCGAGGCCGACGTCGCGCT